>CACYZS010000103.1 GCA_902778985.1 uncultured Ruminococcus sp. | reverse complement strand
AGAGGCGACCGAACCCCCCGACACCAAGTGGGAGAAACTCGCGCCCAAGGTCACGATGATGGCGGAGAGCGCGCGAAGCCTGAAGATCGAGTGCAGCAGCAACGTATCGGCGGAGAAGGCGTCGAAAAACGACGTCTATCTGAAAGGTCCCGACGAGATTGTGGACGGCGTGACGCCCAAGATCGAACAGATGGTCTATGAACGCAACAAGGCGGCAAGAGATCTGCTTCACGTCTCGACCGAATTCGTTTTCTGGAGCGAATCGTGGGGCAAGCAGGCGGAAAAGATCGACATCGCCGTCAAGGGGAAAGCCGCCGACGCGCCGGATCTGTTCGTCAATATGTTGAACGAACTGAACCTGGAACTGCTGAACGGGACCTTCAAGGACGTGTGGACCATCCCGAATTCGTTCTTCGATTTCAAAGCCAAGGGCTGGCTCGAATCGTGGATGAAGACCCTGTCGTTCACCGGCGACCGCGGCTACATTCTCGGCAGCGACTATTTCCTCGACGTTTTTCGCGCCGTTCCGGTACTGCCCTTCAACATGACCCTGATGGACGCGAGCGCCGACAAACTGGCGCCGGCGATCCTCGAAGACGGGGATGAACTCGGCGCGGGCGAAAAACTCACGCCCCGCTTCTTCGACCTGGTCGATCGAGGAGAGTGGACCTGGGACGTGCTCGGCAAACTCTGCGCGGCGATCTGGGTGGATAAGGACGGCGACGGCGCCGACTCGATCTACGACCAACTCGGCATCATCGGCGACGAGTACGGCGACGGCGGTCAGTGCGCGGGCAGTTTCATCTACTCCTGCGGCGAGACCCTGACCGAAACGTACCGGATCGAGGACGAGAGCAGCCCGTATTACCAACAGCAGTGGATCAAGTACAACGACACCTCGGAGGGGCTCAACCTGATCTTCGAGAAGGTGAAAAGAGTGTTCGAGGGCCCCGGCTCTCTGTCGACCAGTTATAACTTCTCGAGCAACACGCCGGAGGCACCCGGTATCGCGTACCATCACACCAAATTCGCCGGCGGGGATCTGCTCTTTACGGGCGTTTGCCTGCTCGGCGGGCTCGAAGACGACGTGTTCCAGAACATGGAGGACCTCTATTCGGTCGTCCCCTGCCCGAAGACCAACGCCAATAACGAGTATAACACGATCATTTACAGCACCGGCGACGCCGGCGCGATCAACGTCAACGTCAAGCCCGCCAAGGCGAAGGCGCTGACGGCGTACCTGCAGTACTGCACCGAGAACTCGCCCGCGATCCGCGAACAGTTCCTGCAGATCGTGATGAAGTACAAGGTCACGACCTACGACCAGGGCACCGACCGGATGCTAACAACCGCTGGCACGGTCTGATGAGACATCAGCACTTCCAGGCGGGCGCCGACTATATCTCGACGCAGTACGAGACGAACCGCGCGGTGAAGCAGAAGGTGCTTGACAACCGGCTCAAGATCTGGTACACGCTTCCGAAGACCGAAGACTGACCGACGGAAACCGACGCCCCGTGCGGCGTATGACAATAAGGAGACACGTTATGAAAAAATGTCTGGTATCCCTGCTTCTGCTTCTGTGCATGATCGTTTCGGTCTTTGCGCTTGCGTCCTGCAATAAGGGCGGCGAGACCGATACGACCGAACCGACGACCGAGCCCGCCGCGTCCGAGCCCGCGGAAGCGACGACGCAAACCGTCGACACCAAGTGGGAGAAGATCGCGCCGAAGGTCACGATGATCACCGAAAAAGACCGGTCGCTCAAGATCGCGTGCGACGTGAGCCGGAACGGCGTGAAGAAGTCGAAAAACGACATCTACGTGGCAGGTCCCGACGAGGTCGTGGACGGCGTGACGCCCGAGATCGAAACGATGGTCTACGACCGCAACAAGGCGGCGCGCGATCTGCTCGGTCTGAAAATCGAGCACGTTTACTGGAGCGAATACTACGGACAGCAGGTGGACAAGATCGACCTCATCGTCAAAGGCAACGCGTCGGACGCCCCCGATCTGTTCGTCTGTTTGCTCTACGATTTGAACCTGGAACTGCTGAACGGATCGTTCAAGGACGTCAGGTCGATCCCGAACGGGTTCTTTGATTTTTCGGCAGAAGGCTGGCTGACTACGTGGATGGAGAATATGTCGCTCACCGGCGACCGCGCCTATATCCTCGGCGGCGACTACTTCCTCGAACTCCTTCGCTCGGTCACGCTCCTGCCCTTCAATATGACCATGATGAACGAGAACGCCGTCAAACTCGCGCCTGCGATCCTCGAAGAAGGGGATGAACTCGGGACGGGCGAGGCGCTCGCGCCCCGCTTCTTCGACCTGGTCGATCGGGGAGAATGGACCTACGACGTGCTCGGCAAACTCTGCGAGGCGATCTGGGTGGACAAGGACGGCGACGATGCCGACTCGATCCGCGACCAACTCGGCATTCTCGCCGACGAATACGGCGGGAAGAGCGCGGTCGGCTTCATCTATTCCGGCGGCACTCCGCTGACCGAGGAATACGTCATCGAGGACGAGAACAGCGAATACAACAACAAAAAATGGATCAAGTTCGCCAGCGATTCCGAGACGGCGGGGCTGAACGAGATCTTCGACGCGGTGTCGAAAGTGTTCACCGGCAAGGGGTCTCTCTCGACCAGCGCCACCCACTCCAGCAACACGCCCGAGGCGCCGGGCAAAGCGTATCACCTTACGAAATTTGCCCAGCACGAAGTGCTCTTCCTCGGCGTCGGTCTGCTCGGCGACCTGGAGGACGACACCATTCAGGGAATGGACGACGTGTATTCGGTGGTCCCCTGCCCGATGGTCAGCGCCTACCAGGAGTACAACTCGATCATCGATAACACCGGCGACGCGGGCGCCGTCAACGTCAAATCCAATCCCCGGAAGGTAAGGGCGCTCTCGGCGTACATCCAGTACTGCACCGAACACTCGAAACACATCCGCAGTCAGTTCCTCGAGATCGTGATGAAATACAAGATCGCGACCTACGACCAGGGTACCGACCGGATGCTCGACATCATCTACAACGGCATCCTCTACGGACGCGACAAGGCGGTCGACGATCTGTTCGGCGTCAGAGACCGTAACAACCGCTGGCACGACCTGATGAAGCACGAGCATCACGAAGGCGGCGCCTCTTACATCACGACGAAGTACGCGGCGGTGGTTTCGCAGAAGCAGAAGGCGCTCGACGAGTATCTGAAGACCTGGTACACGCTCCCGACGTCCAACTGAGTGAAACCCGGAGAACCGAAAGGAAAACGCCCCCCGCGGGGGGCGTTCTCTTTTTGTCTGCGGTCCTCTGCGCGCCGAAGAGCAAAGGAAAACCCGTCGGCGGCGGGGCGGGGACGTACGGATCATTACACAATTTTTGCGCAATTTTTTTATACAGATTGCTCTTTTTGGGTCAAAAACCGCGCCCTCTCTTGCTTTTTTTATAAAACCGGAGTACAATCTAAAATAACGGGAAGTGTTTTCGTCGGGGGCGGGAGCCGACAGTCAAGTCCGCCACGCCCGAAAACAGTCGCCCGAAAATCAACAAGGAGAAACCCGATGAAAAAGCAAATCGTATCCCTGCTCCTGATCCTGTGCTTCGTCTTATCGGCGTTCGTGCTCGCGTCCTGCGACAAGAACGGCAAAAAGACCGATACGACGGAACCGGCGACAGAGCCCGTCGCATCCGATACACAGGACGCGACGACCGCGACCACCGCAGACAAGTGGGAAAAACTCGCGCCGAAGGTCACGATGATGACGGAGAGTTCGCGGCAACTGAAAATCGAGTACAGCATGAAAAAGAACGCCGAAAAGGCGTCGAAAAACGAGATCTATCTGCAAGGTCCCGACGAGGTCGTGGACGGCGTGACGCCCGGGATCCAGGAGATGATCTACAAACGCAACAAGGCGGCGGAAGATCTGCTCGGCATTAAGATCACCTACCAAACTTCGGATTATGAATACGGAAAGCAGGCGGGGCATATCGACCTCGTCGTCAAAGGGAACGCGGCGGACGCGCCCGATCTGTTCGTCAATATGCTCTACGACCTGAACATCGAACTGATGCAGGGAGCGTTCAAGGACGTCAAATCGATCCCGAACTCGTTCTTCGATTTCGACACCGACGGCTGGCTGAAAGAGTGGATGGAGAACCTGTCGTTCACCGGCGACCGCGCCTACATTCTCGGCAGCGACTATTTCCTCGACGTGTTCCGCGCCGTGTCGCTGCTGCCCTTCAACATGACCCTGATGAACGAGAACGCCGTCAAACTCGCGCCGGCGATCCTCGAAGAAGGGGATGAACTCGGGACGGGCGAGGAACTCACGGCTCGCTTCTTCGACCTCGTCGACTCGAGAAAGTGGACCTGGGACGTCCTCGGCAAACTCTGCGAGGCGATCTGGGTGGATAAGGACAACGACGGCTCCGACTCGATCAATGACCAACTCGGTATCATCGCCGACCGCTTCGGCGGCGTCAACGCTGCCAGTTTCCTCTACTCCTGCGGTCTGGAGATCACCAAGGTAAGTACGATCGAGGACGAGAGCAGCGAGTATAACAATAAGCAGTGGCTCACGTTCCCCGCGGATTCCGAAGCGGCGGGACTCAACCTGATCTTCGGAAAGGTGAAAGCCGTGTTTGAAGGAAGCGGATCGCTTGCGACCTCCGCGACCTTCTCGGGCAACACCCCGGAAACCCCCGGTTCCGCGTACCACCACACCAAATTCGGACAGGACGAACTGCTCTTCGCGGGCGCGTGCACGCTCGGTACGCTTGAGGACGACGCCTTCCAGAACATGGAATCCCTCTATTCGGTCGTTCCCTTCCCGCTGATCGCCTCTTCCGAGGGATACGACTACAACACGATCATCATCAACCAGGGCGACGCCGGCGCGATCAACGTTCACGTCAAGCCCCCGAAGGCAAAGGCGCTGACGGCGTTCATCCAGTACTGCACCGAGAAATCGCCCGCGATCCGCGAACAGTTCCTGCAGATCGTGATGAAGTACAAGGTCACGACCTACAACCAGGGCACCGACCGGATGCTCAACATCATCTACGAGGGCATCCGCTTTGACCGCGACAAGACGGTCGACGACCTGATCTGCGCGAACAACAGAGGCAACCGCTGGCATTCGCTCCTCAAGGACAACGAATTCGAAGGCGGCGCGCCCTACATCACGACGCAGTACGAATCGCTGCTCTCGCAAAAGCAGGCGGCGCTCGACGAGGCGCTCCGGACCTGGTACACCCTTCCGATCACGGAGTAAGGTGCAAGGCGCACACGTTTACAAGTTTATAGTCCACAAAGAAAACGCCCCCCCGGGGCGTTTTCTTTATGTATGGGGGAAGTGAATAGGGAGATTGCTTCCACTTTGGGGCATAATGTGTTGGCTCATTGTTTTTATGAATTCACAATCAATACTTGACTTTTGCAGCAGCATCCTGTATAAATATTACGAAAAAAGGTGTAAAGACACATTTTACGGAAACAGGAGGGCGATATGGAGATCAAACGAGATATCTATATCAATTTGATTTGCGTAGAATAAAAGGGTTTATAAAACCAATACGTAATAAGGTTCGTCGTGTGCTTGGGAATCCGCTTTTCGTTTGACGTTGCGAATGACGTCGACTTGCCTGAACCCGAATTTTTCAAGAATGTGCTGCGTTTTCGGATTGTTATGATGCGTTGCGGACAAACGGGTCGTAATCTCCTTTGCATATTCAATTACGGCGGTCAGTGCCTCCGTCATCAATCCTTGATCCCAGAAATCTTCCGCTAGATAGAACCCGAGATTCAGCGTGTCTTCGCTCTTTTTCGAGTCCTCGTTCAAGCCGATGCCGCCGATGACCGAACCCGACGCCTTGTATTCTATCGCGTAGTTGTTTTTCTTCGCAATCAGGTAATCCAGGACCTCTTTGCACTTTTCTCTTGTTTTAACGGGCGAAGATCCCGCGGGGATTGCAATGCTCGGATTGGATAAAACGGCAAACAAATCGTCCAGATCCTCGGCTTTCCAATCGCGCAAGATTAACCGTTTCGTTTCAAGTGTTTCCATATATATCTTCCTTGTAAGTCTTTAATCTTATTATACCATTCAATGAACTTTTGGTCAACAGTCGAGACGTTACCAATGGAGTGGAGCATACGAGACTCGACGCGCGACGCCGGTGGCGTTGCGCTACTCTCCAACTCTCGCCAAACGAGAAGGAAAGGGCAACTTTGGTTGGAAGGCGAGAGTTGAGAGTTTTCGCCGCTCCGCGGCGGAAACTCCAAGGCGCTCGCCATCCTATAGAAATCTCCTTCCCTCTCCGTCGGGCGAGAGCCGGTGGTAGCCCCCGCTTGCGGGGGTGTCCGAATCCGACAGAGAAAAGTCTATAGGGAC
>CACYZS010000102.1 GCA_902778985.1 uncultured Ruminococcus sp. | reverse complement strand
CGCGCCGGGAGTCTCGGTGGTCGCCCAGGTCGACGAATCGTATTTCAGGACCATTTCGCCGTCCAGATAGACCGTGATGATATAGGTGTACTTAACGGCTGCGTTGACGATCGCCGCCTCCTGATGCACGCGGAAACCGAGGCGGTGCCAACCGTATTTGCCGAGCGAAACGGTTTTCAGAGAGGGGTTCTCCGCGATCGCCGCCGGCGTCGGGTAAAGATACGTCGTGCCGGTCCTCTCCTTGGCGACGATCTTGCCGGCGTTCACGCCCGTCAGATAAATATTGGCGATGTCGGAACCGTCCCCGACCCCGACGTCAAGAGCAGATCCCGCCCCTTCGGTAAGAGATTCGTTCCAGAGGATCGAAAACTCGATCAAAAGGTCGTTGCCGAGATTGCCGTTCGACGAATGAGGACGGAAATAACCGGTCCCGCGAATGTTCTTATACGTTTCGCTGACGTCCCATTTCCCGCTGGCTTTGTCGCTCGCGTTATAAAAATCGATATCTGCCTTCGCGTCTTCGAGTTCGCACCCCTCGCACCCGGGGAACAGTTGCGAGTCGTGCACGTGCTCCGCGGCGGAGCAGACGGTGAGCGCTTTTGCTTCGCCGTAGCGGATTTCCCCGTCGTCGACGTAAGGACGGACGTAGAGCGTTCCGTCAAAATATTCGTGCGGGATATCGGTCAATTTGACCGCTACCCACCAGCGTCCGTCGGGCGCGTTTACGGGCGTACCGCCCGCCGTGACGGTTTTGTAAACGTTGGTCGTCGCTTTCTTTCCGCAGCCGTAGCCGCCGACCGTCGGGAGTTGGTTCGTCTTGGAAAAGACGAAGCCGACCTCTTTGTAGGAGAGCGATCCGACCGTGAAGAGAAAGCGCAAATCGGTGTCGGCGTCGCCGGCAAGATCAAGCGCCGAAAGAGTCTGATAATTGAAGTCCGCGAATTCGCCCGGTTCGTCGGCTTTCCCGCGAACGGTGAAAAGCAGGACGAGCGCGAGCGCGACGACCGCCGCAAAAACGAGGACGGAGGTCAAGGTTCGGGGTTTCACAAACGTTTTCTGCATAGTGTTTACTCCTTGCTTGTCTGATTGGTAACGCCAGAGACAGCCGAAGCGCCGTCCCGGCGGGAGCGGGATCGCCGCGGATCAGAGAGAGCCGAAATCGAACTCGTCCCAGTCGCCTTCCCCGAGCGTACCGCCCGAGGTGATCAAAAGATCACAGCCGAGTGGCACGACCCTGATCTCGGCGGGTTCGTAAGTCTTTTTTTCTTTCATATCAATCACCTTTCAAAGACCGATCCGCCTCTCGATCCGGATCGGGTCGAGAGGCGGTTTCGGGTGTTTTCGGGAGGATTCCGGGGCTGCCGGATACGGGAGTAGGAGGAAAACCGTACCGGGCAGCCCCGGGCTATTGCGTTCGGTCAGTCTGCTTTCGCTTTGAAATACATCGCCGCGGGGAGTTCAATGCCTTCCGCGACCGTAAACGTCGTGTCGGAAGGAGCGGCAACCGCCTCGACCTGCTGGATAAAGTCGTGCCCGCAGGTCATGTAGGTATCGGCGATCGCACAGTAGACGTTTTCGCTCTTATAGAAATCGTAGATCGCGATCTCGCCGAAGGCGTTCGAAGCGTTGTTGTCGGCGTAGACGAGATTCCCCTCTTCGATCGTCGCGGTGTAGAGCAGAACGCCCGGGGTACTCGCCGCCCACTTCGACAGATCGAACGCGAGGATCAGGTTGCCGTCGAGGTACGCCTCGCCCGTGTAGGTGTAGGCGACGGCGTCGTTAACGATCGCCGCCTCCTGATGGACGCGGACGGCAACGCGGTGCCAGCCGTATGCGCCGATGCTCGGATATTTCGCGTTCGGATCTTCCGCGATCGCGGCAGCGCTCGGGGTCGACAGGATCGCGCCCTTGCCGTCATTCCGGTCGCGGGCGGAGAAGCCGCCGACGACCGTGCCGTAGCGGGCGTTGGCATCAGAGGACAGTTTGATATTGACGAAGTCGGAGCCGTCGCCGACCGTGATATCGAAACTCGCGCCCGGCAGGGTTGCCAGCGTCTCGTTGTAGAGGATCGAGAACTCGATCAGAAGATCGTTGCCGAGATAGCCGTTGGCTTCGGTCGGATAGAAGTGGTCTTCCCCGCGGATCGCGGAGTAGAGACGTTTGTCCACCGCGTTGCCCGAGGTCTTGTTGTTCGCGTTCCAGATCACGGGTTCGTACGCGATATCCTTGACGATATCCCGATCGCACGCGGTGCAGTGCCCGGTCTTCTTGCCGGTCGGGTTCAGAAGCGAAACGTCGTCCTCAACCCATTCATCGATGACGTGCGCGTTGGGATCGACCGGGATCTTGACAGTCGATCCCTCGATCAGGGCGTCGCATTCAACGCAGTACTGGGACTGCTCACCCTCGCTGACGCACGTCGGCGGGAAGTCGACCTCGTAATCACCGGCAACGTGCACGTGGGGCGCCAGCGTATCGATCTCCGCAGTGGTGGTTGCGGGAGCAGCGGTCGTTGCCGGTTCGGCAGTGGTAGCGGGCTTCGCCGTCGTGGCGTCGGTGTCCTTCTTGTCTTTCTTGTCGCAGGACGCGAACGCGAAGACGGTCAGAACGAGGCATAGAACCAACGCGAGAATAACAGACAGTTTTTTCATGGTTTCTCTCCTTTTATAATGAATGGTGCAGGGAAGATCCCGGAAAAACGACGCGTGTCGTTATCCTTCCTCCCTTGCTTTTATTGTACACGATTGAACACCAAATTGCAACACATCATAGCGTTTTAGCGAAAAAACGGCGTTATATACAAAAAAAGCACACCTCTTTTGTACATTATGCCCATAACCCGTTCGGGTACAGATCCAAGGCACGTTCCGTCGCCGAACAACTTTTTTTCGTCTTCCCTATTGACAAATCGACGAGGCGGTGCTATGATAGTTAGCGGTGGCTAACTTGCTCCGGAACACCTCCGAAAAAAAGCAACGAAATAACGAGCCGTTTTCTTTTTACGGAGCGAGTTAGTCACTGCTAACCGGAAGGGGGAACGAGTATGATCCGCGTAGCGCTCGAAGGGATCCTGATCCCTTTTCTCGGTACGGCGCTCGGCGCGGCGTGCGTATTCTTCATGCGCCGGGAACTGCACCGCGCGGTACAGCGCGCCCTGACGGGTTTCGCCGCGGGCGTGATGGTCGCGGCGTCGGTCTGGAGTCTTCTGATCCCCGCGCTCGAACAGAGCACGGATCTCGGAAAATGGTCGTTTCTTCCCGCCGCCGTCGGTTTTGCCGTCGGGATCCTGTTCCTGCTTCTGCTCGACCGGGTGATCCCGCACCTGCACGCCAACGCGAACAAAGCCGAGGGGCCGCACTGCCGGGCAAAGAAAACGACGATGATGGTGCTCGCCGTGACGCTCCACAACGTTCCCGAGGGGATGGCGGTGGGCGTCGTGCTCGCGGGGCTGCTCTCCGGGGTGGCGGAGATCTCGGTCGGCGGGGCTTTGGCGCTCTCGATCGGGATCGCGATCCAGAACTTCCCGGAAGGAGCGATCGTGTCGATGCCGCTCTGCGCCGAGGGGAAAACCAAGCGCGGCGCGTTCCTTCTGGGGGCGCTCTCGGGGGCGGTCGAACCGGTCGGCGCGGCTCTTACAATCCTGTTCGCCGGGCTGTTCGTTCCGGCGATGCCCTATCTGCTCTCCTTCGCCGCCGGGGCGATGATCTACGTCGTCGTGGAAGAACTGATCCCCGAAACGTCGGAGGGCGAGCATTCCAACGTCGGCGTGATCGCGTTTTCGGTCGGCTTTATTCTGATGATGGCGCTCGACGTGGCGCTCGGATAAAGACTTTTCGCATTTTTTTGCGGCGTATGCCGCGGAGGTACGTATATGAAGATCGTACAGTTTGAGGACGTCTCCAAGATCTACGTGAGCGGGGATCACGTTCTGCGCGCGCTCGACCACGTGAGTTTTTCGCTTGACGAAGGAAAGTTCGTCGTGATCCTCGGTCCGTCCGGCGCGGGGAAAAGCACCCTGCTCAACCTGCTCGGCGGACTGGACACCCCGAGCGAGGGAAAGATCGTCGTCGCGGGCAGGGACGTTTCCGAACTCACCGAAAACGAACTTGCCGACTACCGCGCGTCGAAGGTCGGGTTCGTGTTCCAGTTCTACAACCTGATCCCGACGCTGACGGTCTACGAGAACGTCGCGCTGGTCTCCGAGATCTCCGAAAACGCGCTCGAAGCGAAAGAGATGATCGCGCGCGTCGGGCTCTCCGACCACCTGAACAACTTCCCCGCCGAACTCTCGGGCGGCGAACAGCAGCGGATCTCGATCGCACGGGCGCTCGCCAAGAATCCCGACGTCCTGCTCTGCGACGAGCCGACCGGGGCGCTGGACTCTTTGACCGGGGTAAGCGTGCTGAAACTCCTGCTTGAAATGACGCGGCAGGATCACAAGACCGTCGTGATCGTCACCCACAACCAGAACATCGCGAAGATGGCGGACGTGGTGATCCGCGTCAAGAACGGAAAGATCAAGTCGGTCGAGGAACAGGATAATCCGCTCTCGGCGGACGAGGTGGACTGGTGATGCTGGTAAGAAAACTGTTTCGCACCGCGTGGAGTTACCGGGCGCAGTTTCTCTCCATGATCGTGATGATCACGCTCGGCATCGGGATCTTCCTCGGCTTCAATATGGAATGGAAGACCATCGAAGTCGACGTCTCGCGCTTTTTAGACGATTCCAACTACGCCGACTACCGCCTCTACGACGAGACCGGCTTTTCGGAAAACGATCTCGCGGCGATCGCATCGATCGACGGGGTGGACGCGGCGACGCGCTTTCTCTCGGTCAACCTTGACGTCAAAGGAGAAAGCAAAAAGTCGCTTGCCCTCGACGTGTCGGAGAACTTCACCGTCTCGGGTTTCGTTCTGATCTCCGGGGCGGAATATGACCCCGACGGGGACGGATTCTGGCTCTCCGACAAATTCGCCGAAAAGAACGGGATCGCGCTCGGGGACCGTCTGCCCCTCTCCTTCCGCGGAATGGAGATCGAAGGCGAGGTCGTCGGGTTG
>CACYZS010000101.1 GCA_902778985.1 uncultured Ruminococcus sp. | reverse complement strand
AATATATAAATTCCGGACCGACGGACGCAAAACGGGCGTCGGTCCGGGACAAAAGACGAAGGAACGGGACTCTCTCAGCGGATCACGGTCAAGGCTGCGGGATCGGAGACGCGAATGAAGCCGATATAGGTCGTTCCGCGGTTGACCGTCAGGCGGTTCCCGGCGGAGTCCAATAGCGTGAATTCTCCGTTCACCATCTGCCAGGAAACGTCCTTCGCCGTTCCGTCGGAGAAGTACTTGCCGTTTCCGCCGTTCAAGGTAAGCGAGAACTCGCTGCCGTTCGCGCTCTCGTAGGTCGCGCAGTCCGAATACAGAACGATCACGTTCGTAAAGGACAGCGGGTTACGGTCGATCCCGTCGATCTGCTTCTCCCCGAGTTGGCAGCGAACGTAGTCTCCGGTCTCACTGCGGTAGGAAAACGACGCGTTCTGCGTCCCGGAGAAGGCGACGGAGATCTCCGTCGCGGGAGAATCGCCCGCGGGCGCCTTCTTTGATCCTTCGGGGAAGTCGAAGGGAGAGACGAACCCGTCCCGGATACTCGTCCGGTATCCGAGTTTTCCGATCTCCGATTCGATCAGGGAGCCCGTCGTCATCAGGTTGTGCGGCATGATGCGCGAGGTGTCGCGGTAGCAAAGAGATTGCAGGTTTTGCGTCAGGTAGTCGAGCGTGTCGCGGTTTTCAAACAGGACCGACGCCGAAACGTCGCTGGTCCCCGCGTAGACCTGGATCGCGTCGAAGGAGGCGACCACGTCGGATATGTAATCTCTTGTCGAACGAATCCCGCCGATTTTTTCAAGCGTGGCGTAGTCGGTGGTCACCATGACCAGTCGCGTCGCGCCGTTTTCAATCGGAAATTCGAGCAAAACGTCGGAACGACCGATCCCGAACTGGGGTAAAGAGTAGGACGTATTGCCGAAAGAGACGGCGACAGGTCTTGAAACCGACGCAAGTTCCGTCGTCTCAAGACCTGTCAGAGGATTGAAGAAGAGGGGAAGTTCTGGAATCTCGTCCTGCGTTGTGACTACAGGCGGATCGGTTTCTTTTGCCGTGGGTTGTTCCGAGACGATCCGGTCGTCGGGTTCCGGCGTTGCCTGCTGGTTCTTGACCGGGATCATGGAAGCCGCTTCGCATCCGGCAAACGATCCGATGACGAGCAGCATCAGAAGAAAAGCGAAGATCGATAGTCCGGCAAGGGAATTGCGTCTTTTGAACACTTTCATTTTTTACCTCCTTGTGTTCAGGGGAAATCAGGATACGAGCGTATTCTCGAGCCAGACCCGTCCGAGATCGAACGCCTCGTAAAGCCCGTCGGTGACCATCTTCTGTTTGACCGGCTTTCCGTCCTTGGTGCAGACTTGAACAAGGATCATGTCGGGGACTTCGACCGTCTTGTCTCCGACATTCACGTTCTTCTGCGACATGATCATCATGAACAGATGGTAGTCGTACGAGAGATCGCCGTAGTAGATCTCGTTTCCGTGGCGGACAAGGGGCATTCCTTTGTAGGTAAGGTAACTTCCGTCGATATTTTGCGTCTTCATTTTTGCATCTCCTTTCTTTTCAGTATTCCGTTCGCGGTCCGGCTCTGCCCGTTCGTGCCCATCATACCCGAGAAAATCCGCTCTGTCAAGGCAATCGACAAAAACAGAACCGGAGAATTCGTTCGGGCTTTTTCGCGTTTTGACGGCGTCAGTCAGCCTTCCCCGTAATGTGACAGGGAGAGCCGCGATACGCGTCGGACGCGGGACGGGGAACGGGGAGCGCGAGACCGAAGAATCGGTCGGCGAAGAGAGAGAACTCCGCCTGGTCCTTCGCCTTGCCCGGAAGGGTGCCGAAATCCGCCGTTTTGGTGAGGATCGGCAGCGAGGACTTTTGCTTGACCGCCTTCAGAACTTCCTGTCCTCTGTCCGAGAAGCCGAACAGACGCGTGTAAAGCGGTCGCTCGTCGGGGGTGGGGGAGGTAAAGCCCAGCCACGCGGCGAGGATCATACGTCGGATCTGCGAATCGGTACAGGAACGGCAGGACGTTTTGGCGATCAGGTCGTCGAGGGAAACGGCGTTATTCGCGGCGTCGCAAAGGCGCGCGATCAGTCCGCCGTCAAGTCCGGTCCGCTGCGTCAGAACGCGGGGATCGGCTGCTATCAGATGTGCCAGAACGGCATCGGAAAGCCGGGGTGAAAAGGTTGCCGGAGTCGAATTGCTTTGAATGGCTTCTGCCCAAAGAAAACGGGTTTCTGCCGGGATATATCTTTTGAAAATGCCGATATTGTCATCAAGCAGAAGTGCTCGGAGAGCGGTCGATCCGACGTATTCCGGGTGGTCGGGAGCGTTGCTTTCGTACCGTCCGCCGACGCGTTTGACGGCGAAGGGTTCGATCGTCGAAGAAAGGGTCTTTAACGCTTTGAGATATCCGACTGCGAGCAGGTCGTTTGGTCCGATCCCGTCGGTAAAGACGTCGGGGGCGGCGTCGCGAAGGATCTTTCGGATCAGTTCGGGCACACCCAAACGCTTTCCTTCATCGGTCTCTCTTGCCAGGCGAAGACGTTCCGCCGTTTTTTCGCTTCCGAGAAGATCCGCAGCGGCTTGCAGAGCGGTGAGATCACCGCATTCCGAGCCGAACGCGATCGCGTCGATAACGCCGACGGCGTTCATTAAATCAACTGCAGATCGGGTAAAGGTCTCGGCGCCCGAGACAGAAAAGGGAAAGGGCAGTTCCAAAACCAGGTCGTAACCGCCGAGAAGCGCTGTTTTGGCACGGAAATACGGATCCGCGATCGCGACGTCCCCGCGCTGTACGAAACATCCGGACATGACGGCGACGATCGCCGTGTCTTTGCCGTACTTTACACGAATCGAATCCGCGAGATACTTGTGACCGTTGTGAAACGGGTTGAACTCTGCCGTGACGGCAACGGTCTTCATCACACATCTCCTTACGGTCGTTCGTTCGATCTTCTTTTAGGTGATTTTTCGCTTTGCACTTGCAAAATCGGAAAAGATAGTTTATAATATGCTTGATTTTGATTTTTCGGAGGAAAATATGAACGTACTTGTCATCAACGCCGGGAGCAGTTCGCTGAAATACCAACTGTTCGACACGGCGACGAACGAAGTCAGAGCGAAGGGGAACTGCGAGCGCATCGGCATCGACGGCCGGATCGTGCACAAGATCCCTGGCAAAGAGGACTACGTCAAGGAGATCGCGATGCCCAACCATTCGGTCGCGACGCGTATTCTCGTTGAAACGCTGACCGATCCCGAACTCGGATGCCTGAAGAGTATGTCCGAGATCGAGGCGGTGGGACACCGTATCGTCCACGGCGGTCCGTATTTCTCGGAGTCGGTGCTTCTGACGCAGGAAGTTTACGATACGCTGGACAAGAAGTGCCGCGATCTTGCGCCGCTTCACACCGGGGCGCATCTGCAGGGGATCCGCGGCTGCCTTGACGTGATGCCCGACACTCCCCAGATCCTGGTCTTCGATACCGCGTTCCATCAGACCATGCCGCCCGAGGCGTTCATGTACGGCATCCCGTACAAGATGTACAAGGACTACGCCATCCGCCGTTACGGCGCGCACGGCACCTCGCACCGCTACGTTTCGGGCGAGATGATCAAACTGATGGGCGGGAAAGCCGAAGGCACGAAGATCGTGACCTGCCACCTCGGCAACGGTTCGTCGATCTCCGCCGTCAAGGACGGAAAGGTGATGGATACCTCGATGGGCTTCACGCCTCTTGCAGGCGTCATCATGGGCACGCGCTGCGGCGATATGGACCCCGCGGTCGTTCCGTTCATCATGAAGAAGACCGGAATGACGCCCGACGAGATGAGCGACTTCATGAACAAGAAGTGCGGTTTCCAGGGTATTTCCGAAGTTTCGTCCGACTGCCGCGACCTTGAGGCGGCGATCGCCGCGGGGAACGAGCAGGCGAAACTCGCGATGGATATCCTCGGCTACCAGATCAAACGCTTCATCGGCGCTTACGCCGCCGCGATGGGTGGGCTGGACGCCATCGTGTTTACCGCCGGGATCGGCGAAAACACGGCTTCGATCCGCGAACGCGCTCTGAGTGGGCTTGACTTCCTCGGCGTCGATTTCGACCGCGCCGTGAATGACAAGACCTTCGGCAGATCGGGCGTGACCAAACTCTCGACCGACAAATCCCGCGTGCTGATCTACATGATCCCCACAAACGAGGAACTGATGATCGCGCAGGACGCGGAACGGATCGCGAAAAGCGTGAAATGATCCGAGTGAACGGGTGCCTTCGGGCGCCCGTTTTTCTTTTGTCTGACGCCCGAAAGACATTATAGCATATCGCTTTACGGTTTGTCAATTTTAAAAAGAAAAAAGACGAGGGAAACCGAACGGAGTCAAAATGCGTCGGAAGAGAAGTCTGAGGAGTGTTTTTGTCCGCTTTTCTTGACAGAATAATAATATTGCAGTATAATAAATTGATTGAGTTAAGAAAGGGGGAACGCTATGTTCTTGATCGGACTTGCAGGCGGCAGCGGCAGCGGTAAATCTCTTGTCAGCGGTCTTTTCGAAGCGCACCGGATTCCCTCGTTTGACTGCGACGCCGCCTACCACGAACTGATCTCCAAAAAATGCCCCCTGACCTCGGAACTCGGGCAGATCTTCGGCGATGGGATCCTCTTCCCGGACGGGTCGGTCAACCGGCGCGCGCTTGCCGAGATCGTCTTCGCAGACGAGGAGAAACGCAAGACGCTCAACCGTATCACGCACGCGCACGTTCTGGACGTGCTGCACGGGTGGTTGAAAGCGTTGGAGAAAGACGGGCAGACCGTCGCGGTCGTTGACGCGCCGCTCCTCTTTGAATCGGGTTTTGACCGCGAGTGCGACGTTACGCTCGCCGTTACGGCGCCGACCGAAACCAGGATCAAAAGGATCATGGAACGCGACGGCATCACGAAAGAACAGGCAGTCGAGCGCATCGCGGCGCAGATCGGGGATGAAGAACTGAAAAAGCGCGCCGACTTCACGATACGAAACGACGGCGACGTCGAATACGTCACGGAACAATTCAACACACTACTTCGTAAGATTGAGGAAAGAAGGAAT
>CACYZS010000100.1 GCA_902778985.1 uncultured Ruminococcus sp. | reverse complement strand
GGCTTCCACGCCGGGGCGATCGGCGAGACCTGCAGTCTCGCGCTCCTGATCGGGCTTGTCTATCTGCTCGCCCGCCGCGTCGTCACCTGGCATATCCCGGTGTCGTTCGTCGGCACCGTCGCGCTGCTGTCACTCGTCTGCGGGGCGGATCCCCTGGAACAGGTGCTTTCGGGCGGGCTGCTTATCGGCGCGATCTTCATGGCGACCGACTACGTGACCTCCCCCGCCTCGCCGCTCGGGAAACTGATCTTCGGCGTCGGATGCGGCGCGATCACGGTGCTGATCCGTCTTGCCGGGCACACCGAGGGCGTCTCGTACGCGATCCTGATGATGAACCTGCTCTGCCCGTACATTGACAAACTCACCATTCGGCGTCCGATCGGCGCGCCGAACCCCCCGAAACCCGAAAAGAAAGGGAAGGAGGAGACGGCGAAATGAGTTACAAGAATACCGTGAAACCCGTCCTCGTCCTCACCCTGATCTGTCTTGCGGTCGCGCTTCTGCTTGCGGTGGTCAACTACGTCACCGCCCCCGTCATCGCCGACGCGACGGCGGAAGCCGAGCGGAAAGCGCGCAGCGAGGCGCTGCCCGGGGCGACCGACTTCACCGAAGTCGACATCGCCGCATACCCGGATCTGCCCGCGACGGTTACCGCCTGCTATCGAGACAACGACGGCGGCGGCTACGTCTTCCTCGTGAAGAGCCCCGGCTACGGCGGGAAGAGCAATCCGATCACGATGCTGGTCGGGATCAAGCCCGACGGCAAGATCGCCGGGATCAAGATCACCGACGTCTCGGGCGAGACCGCCGGGATCGGCGATAAGGTGAAGAAAAACGACTTCACTTCTCGCTTTACCGGGATCGATCATACCGAAGTGGACGGCGTTCTGAACGTCAGCGGCGCGACCTACTCCTCGACCGGCGTGAAAACCGGCGTAAGAGACGCGTTCGTCGTCTTCGACGTTCTGACTTCACCGGACTGAAGGGGGTGCTGAAATGACGAAACTACAGAACTTCCTCAAAGGGTTGATCAAAGAGAACCCGGTGCTGGTCCTAATCCTCGGAACCTGTCCGACCCTCGCCACCACCACCTCGATCCTGAACGCCCTCGGTATGGGCGTTGCCGCGACCGTCGTCCTGCTCTGCTCGAACATGGCGATCTCGGCGCTCCGGAACGTGATCCCCGACAAGGTGCGGATCCCCTGCTACATCGTTCTGATCGCCGGGTTCGTGACGGCGGTGGAACTCTTGCTCCACGCGTTCGTTCCGTCGCTCTACGACTCGCTCGGCATCTACCTTGCCCTGATCGTCGTCAACTGCATCATTCTCGGCAGAGCCGAAATGTACGCCTCGAAGAACGGGGTGATCGATTCGGCGATCGACGGTCTCGGAATGGGCTGCGGCTTT
Organism: uncultured Ruminococcus sp.; assembly: GCA_902778985.1. Taxonomy (GTDB): domain Bacteria; phylum Bacillota; class Clostridia; order Oscillospirales; family CAG-272; genus UBA1740. The sequence continues at coordinate 3,816 of CACYZS010000100.1, read as the reverse complement.
ATCCTCGCGCTCTTCGCGATGTCTTTCGTTCGCGAGGTCTTCGGCGCGGGTTCCTTCTGCGGGATCGAGATCCCGGTGCTCTCGAAGTACTGCATTCCGATCCTTGCCAAGACCCCGGGCGGGTTCCTGGTCTTCGGGTGTCTGATCGCCCTGGTGAACGGGCTGACCAAGGGAAAAGCCATCAAGAAAAAGGACTTCGGCTGCGCCGGCTGCCCGTCGGCCGCCACCTGCGGGAAACTCTCCTGCACGGATGAAGCGAAGACCGGAGAGGGGGCTGCCAAATGAAGTTTTTGATGATCATCATGACCTCGGTCCTGGTCAACAACTACGTTCTCTCGCGCTTCCTCGGCATCTGTCCCTTCCTCGGCGTGTCGAAAAAACTGAATCAGGCGACCGGTATGGGCGTCGCCGTGACCTTCGTGATGCTGCTGGCGACCTCGGTGACCTGGCCGATCCAGCACTTCCTGCTCGACCGCTTCAACCTCGGGTATCTGCAGACCATCGTGTTTATCCTCGTGATCGCTGCGCTCGTGCAGTTCGTCGAGATCGTGCTGAAGAAGTATCTGCCCGCCCTGCACGCCTCTCTCGGCATCTATCTGCCGCTGATCACCACCAACTGCGCCGTTCTCGGCGTGACCATCAACAATATCCGCGACGGCTACACCTTCCTCGAATCGATGGTCAGTTCGCTCGGATGCGGCGTCGGGTTCCTCTTCGCGATGGTACTCTTTTCCGGGGTGCGCTCGCGGCTTGAGGACGCCGATCCGCCCAAGGCGTTCCGGGGGCTTCCCATCACGCTGATCGCCGCCGCCATCACCAGTCTGTCGCTCTTCGGGTTCTCCGGCGTGGCGACGGGACTGTTCGGCGGATAAGGGGGTGACGCTATGTTGACTGCTATCCTCACCGCCGTCGGCGTCGTCGCCGTGACCGGACTGATCTGTTCGGTCCTGCTGGTCGTCGCCGCCAAGTACTTCCACGTCCCGGTCGACGAGCGCGAGACCAAGGCGCGCGCCTGCCTGCCCGGCGCCAACTGCGGCGCCTGCGGCTATACCGGATGCGACGGCTACGCCAAGGCGCTCGCTTCGGGTGAAGAGACGCGCTCCAATCTCTGCGTGCCGGGCGCCGACGCCGTCGCGAAGCAACTCTCCGACGCGCTCGGGCTTGCCTACGCCGACGTGATCGAGCAGGTCGCCACCATTCACTGCGGCGGCGACTGCACGCAGGCGAAACGCCGCGCCGACTACCAGGGCATCTCGTCCTGCGCCGCCGCCAACCTGTTCTACGGCGGAGCGGGGATCTGTCCCGTCGGGTGCATCGGGCTCGGGGACTGCGCCAAAGCCTGCCCGAACGGCGCGATCTGCATCGAGAACGGGCTCGCCCATATCGACACCCGGAAATGTACCGGGTGCGGCATCTGCACCAAGACCTGTCCGCACCACCTGATCGACCTGATGCCCGACGTCGAACGCGTGCTCGTGACCTGCTCGAATACCGATAAGGGCGCCGACACGAGAAAAGCGTGCACGCACGGCTGTATCGGGTGCAAGAAGTGCGAAAAGAACTGTCCGTCGGGGGCGATCACCGTCGTCGACAACCTCGCCCGGATCGACTATGCCAAATGCACCAACTGCGACACCTGCGCCAAGGGGTGCCCGACCGGGTGCATCATGATCTCCGACTTCTCGGGGATCCACCGCTATACCGTCGTACCGGCTGCCTCGGCGGAAAAGTCCGCCGATCCGGCGTCGGTCTGAACAATAACGCCGCCCGCGCGGGCGGCGTTCTCTCTTGTAAAAACGGCAGAAAGGAGGGTAGGATATGGTCAAAATCACGGTCGTGGAGGCGGGGAGCCGCGCCGAAAAGGCGGGCGTGAGACCGGGGGACGAACTGGTTTCGATCAACGGAGAAGAGATCCGGGACGTACTGGACTATCGGTTCTATCTTGCCGACAAAAAGACCGATCTTGCCCTTCTCCGGGACGGAAACCCCTACGCCGTCACCATTAAGAAGGGAACCTACGACGATATCGGGCTCGACTTTTCGACGCCCCTGATGGACGAAAAACAGGCGTGCCGGAACAAGTGCGTCTTCTGCTTTATCGACCAACTCCCGAAGGGGATGCGTAAGTCGCTCTATTTCAAGGACGACGATTCGCGCCTCTCGTTTCTGCACGGGAACTATATCACGATGACCAACATGACCGACCGGGATATCGACCGCATTATCAAGATGCGGTTCTCCCCGATCAACGTGTCGGTGCATACGACCAACCCGGAACTGCGCGTGAAGATGATGAAGAACAAGCGCGCCGGCGCCGTCCTTTCCTATCTTCCGCGGCTTGCCGGGGCGGGGATCGAACTGCACTGTCAGATCGTGCTCTGCCGAGGGCTGAACGACGGGGCGGAACTCGACCGCACGATGCGCGATCTCGCCGCCCTTGCTCCCGCCGTCGACTCGGTTTCGGTCGTGCCCGCCGGACTGACCGATCACCGGGACGGACTGTACCCCCTGACGCCGTTTACCCCCGAGGAGTGCACCGCCGTGATCGGGCAGGTGGACGCTTTTGCCTCGGAATGCCTCGAAAAACACGGCTCCCGTCTCTTCTTCTGCGCCGACGAGTTCTATCTGTCCGCGAAACTGCCGATCCCGGACGAGCCCTATTACGAGGGGTACCCGCAACTGGAGAACGGCGTGGGCATGATCCGCTCGACGCTCGAGGATTTCCGGTACGAACTGTCGTCCGCACCGCCCGCGGATCCCGCCGCTTCGCCCCGCACGGTCACGATCGCGACCGGCGTCGCCGCCGAGGGGTTGATGCGGGAACTCGCCCGGATGACGATGGAGAAGTACCCGCACTTAACGATCCGCGTAAAGACCATTCTGAACGACTTTTTCGGACATTCGGTCACGGTCTCGGGATTGCTCACCGGGCAGGATATGCTGCGCCAACTCAAAGGCGAGCCGATCGGCGACGCGCTCTTGATCCCCTCGTCTTCGCTCCGCGCCGGCGAAGACGTGTTCCTCGACGATATGACGCTCTCCGAACTCTCGTCCGCCCTCGGCGTTCCGGTGATTCCGACCGATGGTGATAATCTGCTGTCGGAGATGTTGGGGGAAGGAGTACGTCCACTTTCTTGAAAGAAAGTGGAGCAAAGAACTTCATTAAAAAATGAAGTTAGCGCACACTCGCGTCTCGTGTGCGCGGTTTCAAAAACAGGACTGTCACGGTATGCGCTGCTTACGATATTTCAAACGCCGTCTGCTGATCGCAGGCGGCGTTGTTTCTATATCGGAGTATCCTTTTGTATCGTCTATAGAACCGCAAAACGGCGTCGCAACGCCGTTTTGCTTATAATTACCCCATAATAAAGTTCTTTGCCGCGCTTTCTACGAAAGAAAGCGCGCGGTCTCCTCGTTATCCTTCGTCCCCTTCGTCCTTCACGAGAGGCAGGCGGTCGGTTTCCTTGAAGCCGTCGAGGTTGCCTTTACAGAGCGCGCCGAAGATACGGTGGCGGAGACCGGGGTACTTGCGTTCAAGGTCGCGGAGCATGGTTTTCATGGCCTCGCGCTCGGTCTCCCCGTCCTCGGGGCAGGGACTTTTCATCACGGGAAGACTTGGATCGGCGTGTTTGACGTAATAGCGCACGTCCTTTTCCTGCGCGTAGAGCAGCGGGCGGATCAGGGTCAGGTCCCGGCGCGAGAGGTAGGTCACGGGCGAGAAACACCCGAGCCGTCCCTCGTGGAACAGGTTCAGCATAAAGGTCTCCACCGCGTCGTCGAAATGGTGTCCGAGCGCGATCTTATTGCACCCCTCGG
>CACYZS010000099.1:4688-9946 GCA_902778985.1 uncultured Ruminococcus sp. | reverse complement strand
CTGACAGACCGTGTCGATATAGGGCTCCACTTCGTACAGATAGTCGTCGAACGCCAGATGCGCGACGACGATGACGACGGTTTCGCCGCCGATCTCGAGTTCGCCCGTGATATAGTAGTAGTCGGTCGCCTCGACCGCGTTTGTGTACTGAATATCCACGCCCTCGTTGCAGTCAAACTCGTGAACGGTCACGTTCGAGAGCGGCAGTTTCGAGTAGAGCGCGTTGCAACTGTAGTTGTGCTGCTCGCCCTCGTAGGCGACTTCGGTATAGGCGTCGAACAGTTCGCTCCTCGCCGGATGGGAGGACGATTCCGCCATATTCGCGCTGTATTCGTTCAGGCAGACGATATCCGCGCCGAGCACGTCGTTGACGTAGGTTCTGTATTTGTACGCCGCGGCGTTAAAATCGCCGTCCGTGATCGTGGAATTCGCGCTTTTTCCGTTGCTGAAATGCCCGATATTCCAGGTTGCGATGGTAAACGAATTTTCGGGCGGCGCGCTCTTCGGGCGGTAGTAGAAGGGCGCCGGGATCGTTTCGCTCCCGTTCAGATCCAGCGTCGCCTCGGCGGGAAAGGGCTCTCTTTCCACGTCGAGCACAAAGCCCGAACCGCAACTCCACGCAATATCGCCGACCGCCACGTACACGGGATCGGTGGATTTGGCGACGCTTTCGATCTTCATCTGGATCATCGCGTCATCGTTGTCGTGATAGACCAGTTCGTCGTTCTCGACTTCCGCCGTAAAGAGCAGAAGACCGTTGCTTGCAAGGGCGTCGACGTTGCTGTTGATCCGCCAGACCAGAACGCCGTCGAGATAGAGTTCCGCGAATCCCGAATAGACCGCACTGCCTCCATCCTTTGCCGCCTCCAAATGGTGTCTTACGCCGATGCGGTGCCAGCCGTTGTGGTCAAACCACGTTTCGTCGTAAACGTAGGGAGAGGAACTCCGGATGATGCTCGAGGAGTAGCCGGAGTCAGGACCGTACAGGACGCACGCCTTGCTTTCGGGCGCGAAGGCGGAATAGTCGAAGTGCCCCTCGTACGGGCAGTCTTTCGACGTTTTGAACGGATCGTTGTTGTCGCGGGTGTAGAGGTAGAAAAACTCCTTGTGTTTGCCCTGCGTATTCGTAATCGAGGCGATCTTGATCTCCGCGAGCGCGTTCGACCAATCCCAGTTTTCAAGAGAAGCGTTCCAAAGGAAGGAATACTCAAACCAGAGATCCTGCCCGTCCGGATGCTCCTGCGTCGGGTAGAAATGATCTTCGCCGCGGACGTCGGAGAGATTCTTCGAGATCCGGTACTCCAACCCGTTGGCAAACGGACCGCTCGGCTCGGCGGAGTTGTAGACGATCGGTTCGCGCTTCACTCCGGTTTTCGTAACGTCGAGATTGCACCCCTCGCAATGCCCGGAGAGCGTTCCCTCGGTCAGCATGGTCGCCGTGCCGAGGGCGTTCCACGGAAGTTCGTGTTCGTGTCCGAGCGCTCGGCAGACCGTGAGCGACTTTACTTCGGAATAACGGACTCCGCCGCCGTCGCGAACGAAGGCGCGAAGGTAGAGCGGACCGTCGAAATAGGAGTGCGGGATCCCGGTCAGTTTGACCGCGACGTAGTACCGTCCGGCGGGCGCGTTCAAGGTTTTGCCGTCGGCTGTGATCGAGGAATGGACGAGCGTCGTTTTATAGGTGTGACAGTTGTCCGCGTCGTAGACCGGCGTTTCGACCGATTTCGAGCAGACGACGCCCACCTCGCTGTAGCCGAGCGAGCCGACCGTGAACACGAAGCGCAGATCGGTGGCACCGTCGGTCACGTCGGCACCCGAGAGCGTTTGATACGAGAGGTCCTCGATCTCTCCGGGTTCGGCGGAAACCGACAGAATCAGCGCCGGCACCAACAGCAGGACTGCCGAAAGGAAAAAGAACAAAGACAGTTTCTTCACGGTTTTTCTCCTTACAGTGCGGCGGATGAGCCGCCGCAGTTTTTTTGACAGTTTATTATACCACTTTTCCATTCTTCCGTTCAAGATGCGGGATTGCCGTTTTTCTTGCTTCGGATTGCTCTTTCACGCATAGACCGTGACGGTCGGAAAACCGCCCGAAAAAGCGAAAAGCGCCCGCAAAGGACGCTTTTCTGGGTTTTTGATCGTCACTTGCCGAGTGCCGCGGCGAACTCCCGGATCGTATCGCGGAAGACGCCGAGCGCGCTCCGCACGGTCTCGGGGGACGTGAGGTCGATCCCCGCGACCTTCAGTTCGTTCAGCGGATAGTCGCTCCCGCCGAGGGTGAGGAACCGACGGTAATCGGCGGCGTTCCCGGTCTTTTCGATCGCGTCGGCGATCGCGACCGCGCTCGAGAATCCGGTCGCGTACTGGTAGACGTAGAACGGGCGGTAGAAGTGCGGGATATACGACCACTCGTCGGCGATCAGATCCTGCATCTTCGCGGCGCTGTAATACTGCTTTTCAAGGTCGAGGTAGATGCCCGAAAGCGTCTTCGCCGTGAGCGGCGTCCCCTCGCGGTAAAGCGCGTGCGCCTTGCGCTCGAATTCGGCGAACAGGGTCTGGCGGAAAACGGTGGTGCGGAACCCTTCGAGGAAGTGGTTCAGAATATAGGCGCGGCGCCGCGGTTCGGTCTCGGTTTTGAGCAGGTGCTTGGTGAGCAGGACTTCGTTGACGGTCGAGGCGACCTCCGCCACCATGATCCGATAATCGTGGTTGGCGTAGTCCTGCGTCGTGTCGGAATAGTAGGAGTGCATCGCGTGTCCGAGTTCGTGGGCGAGGGTAAACGCGTCGTCGAGCGTGTCGGTGTAATTCAGCATCACGTAGGGGTGAGCGCCGAAAACCCCCGTCGAAAACGCCCCGGACTCCTTACCCTTGTTCTCGTAGACGTCGATCCAACCCTCCGAGAACGCGCGGTCGAGCACCTTGCAGTAATCCTCTCCGAGCGGGGCGAGCGCCTCGCGGACGAGTTTCTTCGCCTTCTCGTACGGCATCTTGAAATCCACGTCGCCGACCATCGGGACGTAGAGATCGAAGACGTCGATCGTATCGAGCCCCAGCACCTCGCGGCGGAGATTGATATACTCCTGCATGGCGGGAAGCCCGTCGTGCACCGCCTCGATCAGCGAGTCGTAGACCGAGACAGGCACGTTGTTGTCGAAGAGAGCCGCCTCGCAGTTCCCCCCGAAATGACGCGACGCCGAGTAGAACGACGCCGCCTTGACCGCCCCGGCGTAGAGCGCGGCGGTCGTGTTGATGAACTTGTGATAGGTGCCGAAGTACCCCTTGAAGGCGTCCTCGCGCACGCGGCGGTCGGCGCTTTCGCGGAAGACCGAGAAGTTCCCGTTCGAGAGACGGACGGTCTTCCCGTTCTCGTCGGTCACGGTCGGGTATTCCATATCCACGTTGGTCAGCATATCGAACGCGGTGCCAGGCACGGCGGCGAACTCCCCGAGGGCGGCGAGCATCTGTTCGCCCTTCTCGTCGAGGGTGTGCGCGCGCTGACGGTTGACGTTTTCGACGTAGTGACGGTGGGCGGCGAGCGCCGGGTCGGAAAGGAACTCGGTCAGGCGCTTTTCGTCGATCGAAAGGATCTCGGGGTCGACGAACGCGACGGAAGAGCCGAGTTTGACGTACAGGCGCGTCGCCCGGTCGTCCATATCCTGCGCCTCGGGATCGCCGTTGTCGCCCGCCTTGCAGAGGAAGGCGTAGATCCCCACGCGCTCGCAGAGTTCGGCGGCGCGGTCGATCTCGGAGAGCGCCGCTTCCAGCGACGCGGCGGAATCTCCCAGCGTCCCGGCGAGCCGGGGCAGGGCGTCGATCTTCTTTTCGGTTTCGGCGTAGGCTTCACGCCAGGCGTCGGGGGTTTTGAAGAGTTGCGTCAGGTCCCACTGGAACGCGGGATCCATCTCGCTCCTCGGTTTCAGTTCCTGCATAATCGGTTCCTTCCTGAATACGGTTTTTTGAAAAGGGGATCAGTCTTCCTCGTCGTCGGTTCCGTGCGAGAGGTCGGCGCGGAGCATATCGCGGTCGATTTCGAACTCGTCCTCGTCGTCCGCTCCTTCGGCTTCCTCATTCTTCTCTTCGTCCTCGTCGTCCAGGTCGGTGTACTCGAACTTTCCGAACGCGGCGGCAAGCACGCCGCAGGCGGCGCCCACGCCGAGCAGCGAGAAGGCGAGCCCTTTGCGGCGCCTGAACTGCGTCAGCGAGACGATGATCATGCAGATCGCCTGCACGAAGAGCGCGATTGCGAGAAGACCCTTCATCTTGTCTTTCGTCATTTTCATTTTCGGTTTCCTTCCTTTCAGTTCTTTATGGTACGGCGTCCGTCAGGCGGTGCCGTCGGCATTCTGTTTCAGGTAGGCGTCGATGAAGCCGTCGATCTCGCCGTCCATCACGGCGTTGATGTCGCCGACCTCGTACCCCGTCCGGGTGTCCTTGGCGAGCGTGTAGGGCATGAACACGTAACTGCGGATCTGCGAGCCCCACTCGATGTTCGCCTTGTTCCCCTGAATGTCCTCGACGCGGGCGAGTTTCTCGCGCATCTTGATCTCGAGCAGTTTGGATTTCAGCATCCGGAGCGCGGTCTCCTTGTTCTGGAGTTGGCTGCGCTCGGTCTGGCATCCGACCACGATCCCGGTCGGGATATGCACGATCCGGATCGCGGAGTCGGTCTTGTTGATGTGCTGACCGCCGGCGCCGCTCGAACGGTGGGCGGTGATCTCAAGATCCTCGTCCTTCAGGACGATCTGATCGTCGTCGTCGTTGAACTCGGGCATCACCTCGACCGAGGCAAACGACGTCTGCCGTCTTCCCGACGCGTCGAAGGGGGAGATGCGCACCAACCGGTGCACGCCGTTCTCGCTCTTCAAGAACCCGTAGGCGAACTCGCCCTCGACCGTGATGGTCGCGCTCTTGATCCCGGCGGCGTCCCCGTCGAGCCAGTCGATCAACTTCACGGTGTAGCCGTGGCGTTCGCCCCAGCGGGTGTACATCCGGTAGAGCATCATCGCCCAGTCCTGCGCCTCTGTCCCGCCCGCTCCGGGGTGGAAGGAGAGCACGGCGTTGTTTCTGTCGTACTCGCCGGTCAGCAGGGTCTCGAGCCGCTGTTTTTCGGTCTCGGTCTCGATGTATTCGAGTTCGGCTTTGATCTCGTCGGTCACGCTCTCGTCGTTTTCTTCGATCGCCATATCGCAGAGGGCGATGGCGTCCTCCAAGCGGCGGGAAAGCGTTTCGTGCAACTCGATCTTGTCCTTCATCTGTTT
>CACYZS010000099.1:0-4656 GCA_902778985.1 uncultured Ruminococcus sp. | reverse complement strand
GGCGGCGTCGTTCCAGAAGTTCTCGGCAAGGGTCTGCGCCTCGAGTTCCTCGGACTTGTCCTTCAGTTCGTCGATCCGGAACGAGACGCCGAGATCGGCGACGGTCTTCCTCAGAGCGATCAGTTTACTTCTCGCTTCTTCGATCGCGATGATCAATGGATTGGTTCCTCCGTTCTTTGAAAATCTTCCCCCGTTCGGCAGGGAAGACGAAAATGTGACAAAATGCGGCGATGAAAACGCCTGGGGCGAACCGTTTTGTCAGCCCTTCGCGGTCTCGTCGCTCTCCCGGTCTTCCTCCGGCTCCTCTTTGCCGGTATCCAGCCGCGACACCGTGTGACAGCCGGGACAGGTCACCCTGACCTCTCCGTGTCCGCGCTCGACGCGGATCCATCGTTCGCAGCAGCCGCACCGGAAATAGAGGTGCGTTTTCCGGTCGCGGAAACGGTTGCGCGTCAGCCGGATACGCCCCGCAAGAGAGGTAAAGAACCCGACGAACGCCTCGTTTTCGGCGGCCCGTTTTTCCAGATCCCGCGAGAGTATCCGGAAGATCGCGAACCCGATCGGGATCAGAGCAATCAGCGTAAGGTAGTTCCACTGAGCGATAAGGAACAGGATCACGAGGAAAAAGGCGACGCCGATCAGAAAGCAGGAGAGCGCGTCGGCGCCGTTCCGTTCGTTGAAGCGACGCGGTCTTTCTTTTTTCGTCGGCGTCCCCTTCGCGCTTGACAAACCGGGGCGTTCGGGGTATAATAGTGGCGAATGAAACAGAGGGGGTAAACCACAATGACCGTAACCAAGGATTCCGTGATCGGCGACGTCCTCGACGAGAACGTCGAGACCGCGCAGTTCTTTTTCGAGATCGGTATGCATTGTCTCGGCTGTCCCGCGTCGCGCGGGGAGACCATCGAGCAGGCGTGCGCCGTCCACGGCACCGACGCAGACGAACTGGTCGAGCGGATCAATGCGTTTCTTTCGTCGGGCAAATGACGCGCCGCGCCGCACTTGACGGGCGACTGTCGCTCGCGGCGGGATACGTGAGGCAGGGGGCGCGGTTCGCCGACATCGGCACCGATCACGCCCGCCTGCCTCTGTTTCTTGTCGGGGAGGGTCGGGTATCCTACGCCCTCGCGACCGACGTCGCCGAGGGACCGATCTCCCGCGCCCGCGCCGCCGTCGAGGCGGCGGGGCTCTCGGACAAGATCGAACTGCGTAAAACCGACGGGCTTCACGGACTGGAGGACGCCCGCCTGACCGATATCGCGATCTGCGGTATGGGGGGCGAGTTGATCGCCAAGATCGTCTCCGAAGCCCCCTTCCTTCGCGATCCGTCGCTCCGCTTGATCCTGCAACCCATGACGCACCCCGAGCGTTTGCGCGAGGCGTTGTTCGCAAACGGCTTCGCTCCGACCGACGAGGAATACGGGATCGCCGCGGGGCGTCCCTACGTCTGCATCGTCGCGTCCTATGCCGGAAAGGTCGAAAACCCCACCCCCCTGACTCTCGAGATCGGCACCCCCGCCGTCCGCCGCAACCCCGACGCCCCCGCTTTCGCCGCCTTCGTGCGGGGCAGGATCCGGGCGCGGGAACGCGAGCGGGACGGATGCGTCGCACGGGGCGACGCCGACGGCGCCGACGCCCTGTCTTGTCTTCTCGCCGGACTGCGCGACGCGCTGACCGACGCCGGATCCAAGTGAAAGTGAGGATCGCCATGACCGTCAAAGAACTGAACGAACTGCTGAACGAACGCTTTTCGCCCGCCCTGTCCTGCGAATGGGACAACGACGGGCTGCAGGTCACGCCCGACCCCGGGGCGATCGTCACGGGGGTACTGCTCGCGCTGGATCTCTCCGACGCGGCGATCGCGTGTGCGAAGGACTCCGGATGCAACGTGATCTTAACGCACCATCCGCTTCTCTTCCGACCGCTTTCGGAACTCACCCCGGAGAGCGGCGTCGGGCGGCGGGTCCAACGGCTGCTCTCGCTCGGGATTTCGGCGATCGCCTGCCATACCCGCGCCGACGCGGCGCCCGGCGGGCTGAACGACGCCTTGGCGGAGAGGATGGGGCTTTCCGACGTGACGCCCTTTGCCGACGGGATCCCCCGGATCGGTACGTTCCGCGCTCCGATGACGCCGGGTGAGGCGGTCGCGTTCATTCTCGGGGCGACCGGCGCGCCGAAAGCCCTGTATTCGGGCAAAGCGCCCGAAAAGATCGCCCGCGTCGCGATCTGCAGCGGGGACGGGAAAGAGTATCTTGTCCAAGCGGCGGAAGCGGGCGCGGACCTGTATTTTACGGGCGAACTCTCCTACCACGCCCGGCTTGACGCCGCCGATCTGCCGCTGATCGCGATGGAGGTCGGACACGACGGGAGCGAAGAGCACGCCGCGGCGGTCTTTTCCGCGTATTTGGCGTCCGCCGCGCCGGGACTTCGCACGGTGATCTGCAAGACGCCCGCGTACGACGGATTTTCGGGCGGAAGACTTGACATTTGACCGTCTCTTTGTTATACTTTTCTATAATCGAAATCAACCACCCCGAAAGGAAAAACGGAAATGACCTTATACGAAGAACTGAAGGCGCGGGGGCTGATCGCGCAGGTCTCGGACGAGGACGAGATCGCCCGCATGATCAACGAGGGAAAAGCGACCTTCTACATCGGATTTGACTGCACGGCGGACAGTCTGACCGCCGGGCATTTCATGGCGCTGACCCTGATGAAGCGGCTGCAGGCGGCGGGCAACACCCCGATCGCCCTGATCGGCGGCGGGACCACCATGATCGGCGACCCGTCGGGCAGGACCGATATGCGCAAGATGCTGACCCGCGAGGATATCGACCACAACGCCGCCTGCTTCAAACGGCAGATGGAGCGTTTCATCGACTTCGGACCGGGCAAGGCGATGATGGTGAACAACGCCGACTGGCTGCTCGATCTCAACTACGTCGAACTGCTCCGCGAGGTGGGCACCTGCTTCTCGGTCAACAATATGCTCCGCGCCGAGTGCTACAAGCAGCGGATGGAGAAGGGGCTCTCCTTCTTCGAGTTCAACTACATGATCATGCAGTCCTACGACTTCTACTACCTGTTCCAGAAATACGGCTGCACGATGGAATTCGGCGGCGACGACCAGTGGTCGAATATGCTGGGCGGTACCGAACTGATCCGCAAGAAACTCGGCAAGGACGCCTACGCCATGACCATCACCCTCTTAACCGACTCGCAGGGCAAGAAGATGGGCAAGACCGCGGGCAACGCCGTCTGGCTCGATCCCGAGAAGACCTCGCCCTACGACTTCTACCAGTACTGGCGGAACGTCGGGGACGCGGACGTGCTGAAATGTATCCGGATGCTGACCTTCCTGCCGCTCGAGCAGATCGCCGAGATGGAGAAGTGGGAGGGAAGCCGCTTGAACGAGGCGAAGGAGATCCTCGCCTACGAACTGACGCGGACGGTCCACGGAGAAGAGGAAGCCGAAAAGGCAAAGAACGCCGGCAAGGCGCTCTTCGGCGGCGCGGGCGAGGGCGGCGACGTCCCGACCCTGACTCTTTCCGACGAGGACTTCGCGAACGGCGAGATCGACGTTCTGACGCTGCTCGTCCGGGCGGGACTGGTCCCCTCGAAATCCGAGGCGCGCCGCGCGGTCGAACAGGGCGGCGTGACGGTCGACGGCGAGCGTGTGACCGACATCAAAAAGACCTTCGCCCGGGACGGGTTCGCCGACGGCAAACTCGTTCGCCGCGGGAAAAAGAGTTTCATGAAAGTCAAGGCGTGATAACGCCGCGGCGGAGAGATCACCCGGTCTTTCCGCCGCTTTTTTCACACGAGAGGAGAGACGACGATGGAGCCGGAGAAAACCCTTCACGGACTGACAAGAGAAGAATTTGAAAAGTTCACGCTCTACGCCCACGCGACAAACGACAGGGCGTCGAACCTGAAACGCGCCGAGATCCTCGGCTTCGGTGGCAAGGAGACCGAGATCGCCCCGGGCGCAAACGTCCGCGTCCGGGCGGATCTGATCGGTCGGCGCTCCTTCATCGGTCTGTACTGCTACCTCAACGGCAAAGTGACGGTCGGGGACGACGTGCTGATCGGCCCGCACTGTTCGATCGTCGCCGGGAACCACAAGTTCGATCCCGCGACCGGGGCGTTCACCGCCCGCACCGAAGGGGACGGCGACGAGAGCGTGGTCATCGGAAACGGCTCCTGGCTCTGCTCGAACGTCACGGTCACGCCGGGGTGCAAGATCGGGCGCGCGAACCTGATCTGCGCCGGCGCCGTCGTTACCAAGAGTACCCCCGATTACGCGATCATGGCAGGGGTTCCCGCCGAACAGGTCGGGGAGATCGACCCCGCGACCGGGGAATACCGCTGGTACTCCCGTACGGGAAAAGGAGAGGGAAAGTGACGCTTTGGAACAACCGAAGCCGGACGAGGGGCGACGATCTGTTCCCCGCGCCCGCAAGCGGCGCGACGGTCTACGAGACGCCGCCCTGCTTTTCGTGGCTGCCCGAACCGGGAGAGGGACCGTATACCGTCGTGATCCGGAACCGGGACGGCGAGATCCTGCGGGAGAATTGTATCGAAAACTGTTTCGTTCCCCGGGATCCGCTCGCCCCGGGCGAGTACGTTTGGAACGTTTTGCGCGGGGATACCCAC
>CACYZS010000098.1 GCA_902778985.1 uncultured Ruminococcus sp. | reverse complement strand
ACAGTCAGCAACCTCGATCAGAATATGATCGGCGGTACCGCCGCGATTAACGTCGTCGGCACCAAGATCGGGTATTGCGACGTTTGTAAACTCGACAACGTGACCGAGTACGGTGCGACCACCGAGATCGAGTTCCAGAAATGGACCGGCGGCGGTGCGTCTTCCGGTTGGATTGATTGGCGTCAGATGTCCAAGGTCCTGGAAGGCGGCAAGCACTTCTATCCCGACGAGTCCAACAATTACGAGGGCAACGACCTCTATGTCGAATTCTCGCTTCTCTGGAACGAGACGCTGTACAACTTCGACTGGTTCGACGCCGGCGGCGCGCGTATGGAAACCAGGTTCTCGACCGATAAATACGGGAAAGACAACGCCAAATCCATCGGATACATGGGCTTGACCGACGGCACGACCAGTTCCGGAGCGAAGATTGCGGGCGCTTTCGAGTATCCCTGCGGTATGATCTCGACCTCCGAACCGGGCAACCCGTATTCCGGTATGATCGAGGATGAGCAGGGATATTCCGCCTACCCGAATATTGCCGGGACCGATCCCGATCACCCCGAGTGGGGCTGGCACCGCATCGGTATCAAATACCACGAGATCGTGACCAACCTCGACGAGGTCAGAGATAACGGCGACGAGGCGGAATACAAACTGATCGTGACGCTCTACATCGACGGCGAAGTCGCCTCAATCTTGAGCGGTACCGATTTGAAATCCGATGACGGCAGTTACGACTACAAACTCTACACCGTTTCGGGCGACGGTACGGGCGCCCTGACTTACGAGGACATCGACGAAGATATCTGGTTCTCGTCGTTCCGTATCTATGGTTATACAGCCTCGACGCATGACGCATATTTCGTCGACGGTGACTTCTTCGTCACCTGCGGGCAGGATTTCGTCCATCCGGTCACCCGGATCGACAATCCCGCCGCCCGTACTCAGGTCGTTGACGGCAAGACCTTTACCGCGCCGTTCTACTACACCACGGTCGGGGCTCACGAGCACGTCTGGGGTTCGCTTGTGGACGACGCCAGCCCGTTTGCGGACTGCGAACACGCGGCTACCCGGTCCTATCAGCCGGCGTCTCCCCTTCTTGGCGACGGCGTCGAGAGACGGATCTGCACCTGCTGCGGCGCGTATCAGGATCGCACTGGTGCTGATCAATCCACGGCGGCCGCGGTATACGGCGAGTCTTTCTCGGATAGCCAAACCGCACAGTACGCCGACAGAAAACTTCTTTCCGACATCCAGAAAGGGACGCACTTCTACCCGACGCCCGAGAACCCGGAAGGCAAGGATCTTCTGATCGAGTACTCGGTCCTTTGGAACCATACGCTCCTGAACCTGGATCCCGGATCGAGCAACCCAACCTCTCCGTTTATTGAGACCGCTCTCTCGGCATGGAATGGCAGCGACAAGAATACGCTGGCATGGTGGTCTCCCACCGACAATATCGACGACTCTTGGTGCAAATACGCCGGCGGTTTCGAGGCTGGTATGCTCCAGTTGCGCCATGACGACGGTCTTTCGTACACGCCTGCCGGAATGTGCGCCGGCGGCGGCAACTACGCTGCGTACCCGAACATCGGCGGCAACGTCGCGGCTGACGCGGAGAACCTCAACAACGGGCACGAGTGGGGCTGGCACCACGTTCAGATCCGCTACCATCAGGAAGTCACCAACGTTGCTGAGGTCAAGGGCGGTGCCACGGCTCATTACGAGTTCGTTCTTACTACCTATTTCGACGGCGTTCCGATCTCGATGCTGCGGGGTACGGACACGACTTCCAAAAAGCCCAACGCCAGCAACTATCTCTTCACCGCCGAGAACGACGGCAACGGCGGGATCACCTACCACGACAACTCGAAACTGTCCGGCAAGGACAGCGTCAAGAGAACCGTTTGGGCGTACCGGCTGAACACGCGCAAAGCCCTTGCAGGCAAAACGGTGTACTGGAAAGAGGCTGACATTCACTATACCTGCGGGAATGAGTTCGCGATGAAAGTCGAGAAGGTCGCGTCTCCCGCGTACGTCGACCTCGAGATCGCTTCCGGTGTCCATGTAAACGCTGCGATCTACTACCAGTTTGCTGACTGACCAAACGACTGATCGAAAGGAGATTGTGAAATGAACGAAAAGAAAACCTTTGAATCTGCCGAGATCAAGATCGTTTCGCTTGATCGCGATATGCTGATCACTTCCGGCGGCACGCTGGCGGAAGACGGTTGGGACAGTTTTGATTTCGGATCTCTCTGATCTGTAAG
The DNA here is from genome assembly GCA_902778985.1 of uncultured Ruminococcus sp. Taxonomy (GTDB): domain Bacteria; phylum Bacillota; class Clostridia; order Oscillospirales; family CAG-272; genus UBA1740. The sequence goes on along the minus strand of CACYZS010000098.1, from coordinate 4,073 downwards.
ACAACCGAATAACAGCCCCCGCAGATTTTTCTGCGGGGGCGTTTCGTTTTATTTCCGTTTTTATAACGCGCGGGCGGTGCGAAAGGGGCTCGGGAAAAAAGAGACAGAAGCGTCGCTTTTCGACCCCGCCTTTTTTACAGCCCCTTCAGGTTCCTTTTGATCTTTTGACGCACTTTCCCTTTACTTTTCTATCTTTTCGTGCTATACTGTATAAGGAAAGCCGTGCAACAGTCACGGAACCGACGCAGAAGGGAAAAGAACAATGAAGAAAACGATCGCGCTGATGATCCTTTGTCTTGCAGCCGTCGCGGTTCTGCTCGCGTCCTGCTCGCTCACGGGCGGAGGCGAGGACGAAACGACCGCCGCGACCACCGTGGGCGAACACGACCACGTCTGGAACGCGGGGACAGTCGTAAGAGAGGGAACTTGCGACAAAGACACCCAAGAGGAGACCAAAGGAGAGATCATGTATACCTGTACGATTTGCGGTGTGACCAAGACCGAGGAGACTGCCGGTCATAAGTGGGACGAAGGGCGCGTGATCGAAGCGGCGACCTGCAAGAAGGCAGGATCGCGGCTCTGCACCTGCACGGTCTGCAACAAAAGGCAGACGTTTGATATCCCGGTGAGCGACGTCCACACATACGTCGCGTCGGGACGCATCGTGACGCCGCCGACCGCGACCAAGGACGGGGAAGCCGAACTGGTCTGCTCGGTCTGCCAGAAGGCGACGACCGAACCGACGTCCTACTCCGCCTACTCGACGCAGGTCAATCAGATCAAGGCAAAACTCTCGAACTTCAAGGATTCCGATTTCGGCGGTTCGAGTATCCGCACCAACCTCGGTTCTACTTATACGGCGCCTACCGTCAAGCCGACGACCGGGCAGCACCCGCGCGTGATGTTCAACGCGAACGATATCGCCGGGATCAACCGCGCGCTGAACAACGGCATGAACGAAGCCGCCGCGAAGGAGTTCCGTCGGCAGGTCGCCCTGAAGGAGACCGGCTCGCTTCCCGCCGCGTACGATCACGGCGGAACCAATGGCACGCATAACTTCAACGGGCAGGTGCTCTCGAATATTATGGCGCTCGCGCTCGATTACCGGATCTCCGGGAACCAGATCTCGGGGTATCAGGCGATCCTGGCGGCGAAGAATTACCTGAAAACCATCGACGTCCAGAGTTTCAAACCCGATCCCGAACGCTCGATGGGTAACATCATGTACGCGATGGCGTGCGTGTACGACTGGTGCCACGATCTGATGAGCGCGACCGATAAGCAGCAGATCGTCGCGGGCGTGCAGCACAAGTGCTGCGAGAGTACGCACATGGAAGTCGGGTTCCCGCCTTCCGGGCAGGGCGCCGTCGCGGGACACGGCTGCGAGTTCCAGATCCTGCGCGATTATCTCGCGTTTGCCATCGCGATCTACGACGAGTATCCCGGTTGGTGGAACTACGTCGGCGGGCGTTTCTATCAGGAATACGTTCCCGTCCGCAACGAGTTCTACAAGGCGGGCATGGTGCCGCAGGGCGTGTCGCAGTACGTGCAGATCCGCTTTGCCGCCGACTGCTACTCGGCGCTGCTGATCAAGGCGATGTCGGGTTCGCTCCCCTACGACGAAGAGGGAATGCATCAGGTCATCCGGACCATCCACTCCTACGAGTTGCCGAGCGAGTTCACCTTCGCGTCGGGCGACGGCAGTAACACGACCTCGCTCAACCAGATCAAGAAGGTCATGGAATTTGGTATGGCGTCGATGATCACGTCGCACCTGTTTAACGACGCGACCATCCGCGCGATCTACGAGAACGGCAAGTACAGTTATTCGATCTTCGGCGACGGTCAGTACGGACTGGAGCAGACGGTCGGTTACGCCTGCGAGGAGTTGATCTGCTCGTCTGGCGAAGTCAAGGCGTCGAGGAACCTGCACGCGGGCATGGATCTGGTCGTTTACAACGGCGGTTGGCTCGGGCAGATCATCGCCCGGAACAGTTGGGGCGCCGACCAGGCGGCGGTGCTGATGAAGATCGGCGTCCGCGCCGACACCAACCACGGGCACGAGGACGCCGGGCAGTTCCAGATCTGGTACAAGGGAATGCTCGCCGGCGACTCCGGCGCGTACGCGTCCTATAACCACGAGCACTGGAAATACTATCACCAGGCGACCATCGCGCACAACAGCCTTCTGATCAACAACGGCAGCGGCGGTACCTACTACACCGGCGGTCAGATCCGGCACACGGAAGAGACCGGATCGCTTACCGGTTGGCTGGCGAGCAAATACGAGACCGGCGTTGTGACCGGGCACGAGGCGGGCTATACCGACACGGCGAAGACCAAGGTGAAATACGCCTACATCGCCGGCGATATCGCCAAGGCGTACGGCAGTTCGACGGCAACGACGGTCGATCGCCGGATGCTCGCGGTCTACGAGACCGGGAACAAAGACGTTCCGATGTTCTTCTTCGTCTTCGACGACGTCACGGCGGCGAGCGCGAGTTACAAGAAGACCTTCCTGCTCCACACGGTCAGCGAGCCGACCATCAGCGGCAAGACCGTGACCGTCACGACGGACAAGGGCGGAAAACTGGTGCTCCAGAACGTCCTCGGCGGCGACAAGATCACCAAGATCGGCGGCGCGGGCAACAACTATAACGTCAACGGATCCCAACTCGCGCCCAACCGCTACGAGCAGGACGGCTACTGGGGTCGCGTCGAGATCAGCCCGAACACCGGTTCGGCGACCAGTCTGCTCCTGAACGTGATGTACGTCTGTGATTCGACCAAGAGCCCCAACCTGACGGCAAGCGCGGTCACGGGCAGCGCCGTCAAGGGCGCGGTGCTCGGCAACGTCGCGGCGGTGTTCATCTCGTCCCCGACGCGCCAGACCACGGCGTTCAACTTCACGGCGACCGGCACGGGCGATCTGACCTACTACGTCTCGGGCGTCAAAGCCGGGAACTGGAAGATCACCGCCGGCAGTTCGACACAGACCGTGGCGGCAACCGCGGACGGCGGACTGCTGGTCTTCACCGCGCCTGCAGGATCGGTGACGATCGCCCCCGTCAAGTAAAGCGCGCACGTCTCGGCAGAGACCGAAAAACAAACGGTTTTTCGCTCTTTTTGACGATCCTACGTAGCCAAACGCAACAGAGGTTGAAAACCGTCCGCGTATGCGGGCGGTTTTCTCCTTTTGCTTGAATTCGTTGTTCTGTCCGCGTCATAACAGGGCCGGCGCAGTTGTTTTTTGTATGTACCAAGCGCGCGGGACGTCGAAGACGCCGTCCCCTACCGCCGACGCGGGTGCGTTTTGCGTCGCGTTTGCGCGACAATTCACGTTCGCGAAGCGAACAGTTCATGCGCGAAGCGCATTTCACGTTTGCGGAGCAAACATTTCATCGCGCCGCCCGCGACGCCCTGTTGACAACCCCAATATTCGGGTATATAATATATACGTAAAATTATGCCCTGCCGGAGCGCAGGGGTGAAAGGGAGTGTTCCACTTGACTAAAATCGACATTTTCTCGGGCTTTCTCGGCGCGGGAAAAACCACCCTCATCAAGAAACTGATCTCCGAGGCGTTCAAGGGCGAAAAACTCGTCCTGATCGAGAACGAATTCGGCGAGATCGGCATAGACGGCGGCTTCATGAAGGACGCCGGGATCGAAATTACCGAGATGAACTCGGGCTGCATCTGCTGCAGTCTGGTCGGCGACTTCGGGCGCGCGCTCGAAAAGGTGCTGACCGAACTTCACCCCGACCGCATCCTGATCGAGCCGTCCGGGGTCGGCAAACTGTCCGACGTGATCCGCGCCGTCGAGGGTGTGACGAACGATGAGGCGAAACTCAACTCGTTCACGACGGTCGTGGACGCGAACAAGTGCAAGATGTATATGAAGAACTTCGGCGAGTTCTTCGGCGACCAGATCACCCACGCCGGGACCATCATCCTCTCGCACACCGATAAGACCCCGGACGCAAAACTTGCCGAGTGCGTCGCGATCATCCGCGAGCACAACGCCGATTGCCGGATCGTCACCACGCCCTGGTCGGAACTCGACGGCGCCGCC
>CACYZS010000097.1 GCA_902778985.1 uncultured Ruminococcus sp. | reverse complement strand
ATCTCTTTATCCCGCTCGGGCTGGCGGTGATCGACTCCATTCAAGGCGGCGGACGCTCCGGACTGGTTCTGATCTTCCTGCTTTTCGTCGTCCCGTATCTCTTCGTGCAGAAAGATACGAAAAAGGTCAAGAAAAACAAAAACTGGATCTGGATCGCCGCGTTCCTTTTCCTTGTGGTCGCCGTTTTCGTGCTCGTGACGCGGGAGCGGAGTTGGATCGACGAGAACCATCAAGATTACCGGTATATGAGCGACACGATGAAGTCGCTGATCAAAATTTCGCCCTCCATCTACAAGAACTATGCGTACTTCTCCAGTCCGATAGGCGTTTTGAATGCCTATCTTGAGAACCCGGATTTCACGTTCGGGAAGAACTCGCTCAGTTTCTTCATCAGTTTTCTCAACAAGTTCGGCGCCGATCTGCCGTACGCCCGCTATCAGGATTATTACTACGTTCCGATCCATACGAACGTCGGTACGTATATCCGGGAGATCATTCAGGACTACTACTACTTCGCGCCGTTGGTCCTGATCGCGTTCACGCTCCTCTTTTCCAAGGCGTATGCGCTGCTCCGCCGAGGCAATCCGTTCGGCGAGATCCTGTTCTCGATCATGAGCGTTTCCGTGATTATGTCGTTCTTTATGTGTTATTACCGGGAGTCGGTCTTCTGGATCATGCTGATCGAAATCCCGATGTTCCACTATATCTATCGCCTGATCCGCAAAAAGATCCACGGCGCGTCGTTCCTCTCGGCGGAGCCGGGAGACGGGGCGGGACCCGCGGAAGAGGCGCCGCCGGCGGGCGACGCGGTCGACGTCTCGGTCGTCTTCGTCAACTACTTTACCTGCGATCTGACCTGTCAGGCGATCGCGAGCGTTCGGGAACGTTCGCGCGGCTTTACTTACGAGATCATCGTCGTCGACAATTCCTGCGACGGAGCCGAGTTTGCGCGCCTGACCGAACGGCTGCAGGGACTTGCGACCGTGATCGACGCGAAGGGCAATCTCGGGTTCGGGCGGGCGAACAACCTGGCGGCGACCAAAGCCAAAGGGAAGTATCTGTTCTTTTTGAATACCGACACGCTCCTTCTGAACAACGCGATCTTTGAACTGTACGCGTTTCTCGAACAGAACCCGCGCGCAGGCGTTGCGGGCGGCAACCTCTACAACGCGGAGGCGGTGCCGAACCATTCGTTCGAGAAGGACGAAAAGAACCTCGCAAACGAAAGAAAGCAGGGCAGCCTGCTTACCGCGTTTTCGCATCACTTCATCCGGCGGCGCGATTTCAACTATTCCGACCGCCCGATGAAGATCGACGGGTACGTCTGCGGCGCCGATCTCTTGATCCGGAGCGACGTCTTCCGTACCCTGCACGGTTTTGACGACGATATCTTCATGTACGCCGAAGAGGCGCTGCTCTGCCGCCGCGTGATCTTCGAGGCGGGGTACGAGATCTACAGCGTGCCGTCCGCCGGGATCGTCCATCTGGAAGGGAAGAGTTTCAAGGGCGTAAGCGAGCGGAAGATCCGGGCGAAAGCCGACGGGAATTTCATCTACTACGAAAAATCGTTCGGGCACGACGCCGCGATGGAATACCTCGATATCCACGTCGACGTGTTCCAAAAGAAGATGCGCCGGTACTTCTTTCTGAAAAACAGAGCGAAGTCGTACGAGACGGCGGTGAAGGTACTGTGCGCCAAACGCGACGAGGAACGGCGGGCGACCGTCCCGGCATCAGAGGAGGAAGGATCATGATCATCACCAAGACCCCGTTCCGTATGTCCTTTTTCGGGGGCGGTACGGATATGCCTGATTTCTTCAACCGGTACGGGGGGGCGGTCCTCTCCACCACCTTCGACAAATACGTTTACGTCACGGTGCGTCACCTGCCGCGCTTTTTCGACTACGCCACCGAGATCATGTACTCGAAAGCCGAGCGCGTCAAGGAGGTCGACGAGATCCAGCATCCGATGGTCCGGAACGCGATGAAGATGCTGGATATGCGCGAACTGCATATCGCCTACGACGCCGACCTGCCCGCCAGGACCGGGCTCGGAACGTCCAGTACGTTCGCCGTCGGGCTATTGAACGCGTTCCACTGCCTGAAAGGAAGATACGTTTCCAAGGCGAACTGTGCAACGAGGCGGGCGGCTGGCAGGATCAGATCGCGGCGGCGTTCGGCGGACTGAACCGGATCGATTTTAGAGACGGCGGATACGAGGTCCGACCGATAATCATTTCCCCGGAGCGCAAGGCGCGGCTGAACGGCAATCTTCTTCTGTTCTTCACCGGGTTTACCCGGTTCAGCGCCGAGATCCAACAGACCACGAAGGCGCAGATCAAGGACAAGACCGAACAACTGAAAGAGATGCTTCGTCTCGTGGACGAGGCGCAGGACGTGTTGGAGAACAAAGAGCGGGATCTCGACGACTTCGGGCGGCTGCTGCACAAGACCTGGTGTCTCAAACGCCAGACCGGATCGCTGATCTCCTCCGACTCCATCGACGCGCTCTACGAGAAGGGAATGAAGGCGGGCGCGCTCGGCGGCAAACTGCTCGGCGCGGGCGGCGGCGGATTCCTTCTGTTTTACGTGCAGCCCGAACGCAGGGCACAGGTCAAGGCGGCGCTTGCCGACCTGATGGAAGTCCCGTTTGAATTCGAGAACTCGGGTACGAAAGTGATCTACTATTCGCCCGAAGTGTACGAGATCAAGGAAAAATAAGTTTTTTCCTTCGACGTTGTGGAGGTGGTTGTGATCAAAACCGTGATCATGGCAGGCGGACGGGGAACCAGGATCTCGTCGGTCGCAAGCGATATCCCCAAACCGATGATCCCCATCTGCGGCAAACCCGTTCTGCAGCACGAGATCGAGTGTCTAAGGGAACAGGGGTTCACCGATATCCTCCTGACCGTCGGGCATCTCTGCGACGCCATTATCAACTACTTCGGCGACGGGAGCAAATTCGGCGTCAAGATCGACTACTTCGTGGAGAAGGAGCCGCTCGGGAACGCCGGCGCGCTGTTCCGGATCAAGGACCGCCTGACCGACGATTTCCTGCTTCTGAACGCCGACGCCCTGTTCCACATCGATTTCGACCGGTTCGTCCGCTACCACAAGGAGAAACGGGGACTGGTCACGCTGTTCACCCACCCCAACTCCCACCCGTACGACAGCGGTCTGATCGTCTGTGACGACGATCGCGCCGTGACCGGCTGGCTCCTCAAAGAGGACGTGCGTCCCCCGTACTACAAGAACCGGGTGAACGCCGGGCTGCACGTGATGAACAAGCGGGCGCTCGACGTCACGATCGACACGCCGAAGGTCGACCTCGACCGCCAGATCTTAAAACCCCTGGCGGGAACGGGAAAAATGTTTGCCTACGACTCGCCCGAGTACGTGAAGGATATGGGGACGCCCGACCGGTACTACGCGGTCTCGCGCGACTTTGCGTCAGGGTTGATCGAGGCGAAGAACCTCAGGCGGAAGCAGAAGGCGATTTTCCTCGACCGGGACGGCACCATCAACAAATACGTGGGGTTTTTGACCGACGCCGGGCAATTCGAACTGATCGACGGCGTTTCGGAAGCGATCAAGGCGATCAACGCGTCGGGGTACCTTGCCGTCGTCGTCACCAATCAGCCGGTGATCGCGCGGGGCGAGGTCACGATCGAAGAACTGAACGGGATCCACAACAAGATGGAGACCCTGCTCGGAAACGACGGCGCGTATCTCGACGCCATCTACTACTGTCCGCATCACCCGCACAAGGGTTACGCGGGCGAGCGCCCGGAATATAAGATCGAATGCGACTGCCGGAAACCCAAACCCGGAATGCTGCTGAAGGCTGCCGCGGATCTGAACGTCGACCTGTCCGCGTCCTGGATGATCGGGGACGGCGACAACGACGTGCTGGCGGGACAAGCCGCCGGATGCAAAACCGTCAAACTGGAAAACGGACTGGACCTTTACGGTGCGGTCAAACAGATATTGGGGGAGGGATAAGTATGGACGAAACGTTGCGCCGTCACACGGATCTGCTCGCGGAGCGGTATCCGGCATTGAAAGAGTGCGTTGCCGACGTCGTACGCGCGTACGACGTACTGGAGACGTGCTTTTCGTCCGGACACAAACTCCTGATCGCGGGGAACGGCGGTTCCTGCGCCGACGCCGAACATATCGTCGGGGAACTGATGAAGGGGTTCAAGCGCAAACGGAAATGCCCGGAGACCTTTGCAAAAGAACTGATGGCGGTCGACGGGATCCGCGGCGCGGAACTGGCGCAAAAACTGCAGGGCGGACTGCCCGCCGTCGCCCTGAACAGTCACCCCGGGCTGCACACCGCGTTTATCAACGACGTGGCGGACGGCGGTCTTCTGACCTACGCGCAGCAGGTGTACGGATATGGGAAAGAAGGGGACGTCCTTCTCGGCATCTCCACTTCCGGCAACTCCAAAAACGTGATGAACGCCGCCGTCGTTGCCCGCGCGCTGGGAATGAAAGTGATTGGTCTGACCGGGAAATCGGGCGGGGAACTGGCGCAATTCGCGGACGTCGCCGTGAAAGCGCCGGCAAGCGAGACCTATATGATCCAGGAACTGCATCTCCCGATCTATCACTGCCTGTGTCTGATGCTGGAAGAACGGTTTTTCCCGGAAGACTGAAAGAATACGAGTGGAACGGATAGAGATCAATGGATAGCGCGCAGACCGAAACCTTTGACAACAATAAGAAACGAAGTTTTCTGAAAAACGTCCTGGTTGTTCTGATCAGCAACCTGTTTTCGGTCGTGTCGGGCGTCCTGATCGGCTTTATCATTCCGAAGGTCCTCGGCGTTTCGGAGTACGGATACTACAAGACCTTTACGCTCTACTGCTCCTATCTCGGGATCCTGCATTTCGGTTTCGTCGACGGGATCTACCTGAAATTCGCGGGGAAGAGGTACGAGGAACTCGACAAGCGGCAGTTCCGGACCTTTACCCGGTTCCTGTTCGCCCTGGAAAGCGTCGTCACGCTGATCCTGCTCGGCGTTTCGTTCCTTTTCCTCAACACGGTTTACTTCCTCGTGTTTCTGTTCGTTTCCCTGAACGTCCTGGCGACCAACTTCATCACCTATTTCGAGTTCATCAGCCAGATCACGATGCGCTTCAAGCGCATGACCGTAAGGAACGTGATCCGTTGCACCTTGAATATCCTTTCGGTCTCGGTCCTGTTCGTGCTCTACACTTTCCGGGGCGTGACCATCTACAACAGCGTCTACGTCTCGATCGTCCTCGCCATCAACTACGTTCTGGCGATCTGGTACGTCGTTTCGTACCGGCAGATCGTGTTCGGACAATGCACCGGGTTCAGGGCGGAAAAGGATACGTTGTTCTTTTTCTTCAAGGTGGGTATCCCCCTGCTGCTCTCCAACCTGGTCGCGCAGTTGATCTTCGTGGTGGATCAGCAGTTCGTGAACCTGGCGTTCGATAACGACACCTATTCCGTCTACGCGTTCGCCTACAATATGATCAGTTTGATCACCATCGCCACCGGCGCCGTCTCGACGGTCCTGTACCCGACCTTGAAGACCATCGACGAAAAGTCCATCACCAAGAACTACGCGAAGATCAACTCTCTTCTTTTGATGTTCGTCGGGTTTTGCCTCGTCGCCTACTATCCGCTCGTCTTTATCGTGCGCCGGTTCCTGCCGAACTACGGGGGCGCGCTGCCGACCTTTCTGATCATTCTGCCGGGCGTTTTGATCTCGTCCAGTATTTCGGTGATCAAGTACAACTGCTACAAGACGTTCGGAAAGATCAATAACTATTTCGTCAAGTCGATCGCGGCGCTGGCGCTCGCAGTCGCGGCGGATCTGACCGTCTACGCCGTCTTTCAAAACACGGCGTCCATCTCGATCGTTTCGATCTTCGTGTTGCTGTTCTGGTACGTGCTCGTCGAACTCTATTTCGTGAAGGCGTACCGCGTCGGCTGGATCGCGAATCTGCTCTATATCCTGCTCGTTCTCGCGGCGTTCTACGGGATCTCCTTCATCCCGAACGTCTTCCTCGGCGCGGGCGCGTATCTGCTCGCCTACGCCGCCATCACCCTCTGCCTCTTCCACGGCGAGATCAAGGACCTTCTCGGCAGACTGAAACAAAGAAAACAACCCCCCGCCGACACGGCGGAACCACAGTAAACGCGGACGGCTTTTTGAAAGGAGTATCTCAGATGAAAGGTATCATTCTGGCGGGCGGATCGGGCACGCGCCTCTATCCCCTGACGCTCGTCACGAGCAAACAGTTGCTTCCGGTCTACGACAAACCCATGATTTACTACCCGCTCTCGGTTCTGATGATGGCGGGGATCCGTGAGATTCTGATCATCTCCACGCCCGCAGATCTGCCCCGTATGGAGCAGTTGCTCGGGGACGGCTCGCACTTCGGCGTAAACTTCTCCTACGTCGAGCAGCCCTCGCCTGACGGACTGGCGCAGGCGTTTCTGCTCGGGGAAGAGTTCATCGGGGACGACGCGTGCGCGATGGTCCTCGGCGACAATATCTTCTACGGCGCGGGATTGATCAACCACCTGAACAACTCGGTCCGTCGCGCAGAAAAGGAGAACACGGCGACGGTCTTCGGCTACTACGTGAAGGATCCCGAACGCTTCGGCGTGGTCGAACTCGACGCGGAGGGGAACGCCCTGTCGATCGAGGAGAAACCGAAGAATCCCAAATCCAACTACTGCGTGACCGGGCTCTACTTCTACCCGAAGGGCGTGTCCGAAAAAGCCAAGCAGATCAAGCCGTCCGACCGGGGCGAACTCGAGATCACCTCGCTGAATAATCTGTACCTCAACGAACGCAGACTGCACGTCACGACCCTCGGGCGCGGGTACTCCTGGCTTGACACCGGGACGCACGAGTCGCTCGTCGAGGCGTCGGACTATATCCGGATCCTCGAAACCCACCAGGGGTTACAGGTCTGCTGCCCCGAGGAGATCGCGTACAAGAACGGCTGGATCGGGCGCGAAACGCTCTTGGAACAGGGCAAACGGATGGGCAAGAACGAGTACGGCAAACACCTGATCAACGTCGCCGAAGGGAAGATCAAATACTGACATGAAAACGATCGGCAATTTTACCTTTATCGAAACCGATATCGACGGCGTCGTCGTAATCGAACCCAAGCGGTACGGCGACGAGCGCGGCTATTTTGCGGAGACCTACCGGGAGACAGATTTCTTTGCAGCCGGGCTCGACTACCGCTTCGTGCAGGACAACCAGTCGCGCTCGAAACGCGGCGTGCTCCGCGGGCTCCATTTCCAAAAAACGTTTCCGCAGGCAAAACTCGTCCGGTGTATCGAGGGCGAGGTCTTCGACGTCTGCGTCGACCTGAACAAAAACTCCCCGACCTTCGGAAAATGGCTCTCCGCCGAGAAGGGCAACCAGTTCATGATCCCGCGCGGCTTTGCGCACGGGTTTCTGGTTCTGTCCGAGTACGCGACCTTCTGCTACAAATGCGACGAGATCTACCACCCCGAGGACGAGGGCGGGATCATCTGGAACGACCCCGGGATCGGGATCGAATGGCCCGACGCGGGAAAGATCCTGCTGAGCGAGAAAGACAAAAAGCACCCCACTCTGCGTGAAACGGGGGCGGTCTTCCAATGAAGGTACTGGTCACCGGCGTTGCCGGGCAACTCGGCTTCGACGTCGTAAACGAACTGAACAAGCGGGGGATCGTCGCGATCGGGACCGACATCCGTTCCGAAAGCGAACTGATCGCCAAGGCGAACTGGAAAGCGTACGTTTCGCTCGATATCACCGACCGGGCGGCGGTCGAAAAGACCGTCCGGGAGATTTCGCCCGACGCGATCGTTCATTGCGCCGCGTGGACCAACGTCGACGGGGCGGAGGACGAGAACAATAAGCCGCTGGTCAAAAAGATCAACGTCGACGGCACCGAAAACCTCGCGCTCGCCGCGAAAGGGCTCGGGTGCAAGTTCCTCTATATTTCGACCGACTACGTCTTCGACGGCGCGGGCGAGAGACCGTGGAAACCCGAAGACCGGTGCTTTGCCCCGCAGAACTGGTACGGCGTATCCAAAATGCAGGGGGAGAACGTCGTTTCGACGCTCCTTGAGAGATACTTTATCGTGCGCATCGCGTGGGTGTTCGGCAAAAACGGTAAGAACTTCGTGAAAACCATGCTTTCGCTTGCGGACAAGGGGTACAAAGAATTGCGGGTGATCGACGACCAGATCGGGACGCCCACCTACACTTTCGACCTTGCCCGTCTGCTCGCGGATATGATCCAAACCGAGAAATACGGCGTCTATCACGCGACAAACGAGGGCGGGTATATCAGTTGGGCGGACTTTGCGGAAGAGATCTTCCGGCAGGCAAAGCGCGACGTGACCGTCAAACACGTCACCACGGCGGAATACGGCGCGTCGGTCGCACGCCGACCCTTCAATTCGCGTTTGGACAAGAGCAAACTGGAAACGGCGGGATTCGAGCCGCTTCCCGCTTGGAAGGACGCCGTCACACGCTATCTGAAAGAGATCGGAGAGATCAAGTAACATGAAAAAAACGATCCTTGTTACCGGGGGCGCCGGGTTCATCGGCAACTGCTTCTGCAAACTGATCCTGAAAGAGAGACCCGAGTGGCGGGTGGTCAACGTCGACTGCCTGACCTATGCCGCCAACCCTTCGACCATCAAGGGCGAGATGGCGGATCCCCGCTACGTTTTCTACCGTGAGGATATCCGCCAACGCGACGGCATTTTCGCGATCTTTGAGCGGGAACGCCCCGAGATCGTCGTCAACTTCGCCGCCGAATCTCACGTCGACCGCTCGATCGAGCGTCGACCGCTCGATCGAGAACCCCGGCGTGTTCCTGGAGACCAACATTCTCGGCACGCAGGTCGTGATGGACGCCTGCCGCAAATACGGCGTCGAACGCTTCCACCAGGTCGGGACCGACGAGGTCTACGGCGATCTGCCGCTTGATCGCCCCGATCTGTTCTTCCACGAAGACACGCCGATCAAAACGTCCAGTCCCTATTCGACGTCCAAGGCGTCGGCGGATCTGCTCGCTCTGGCGTATCACCGCACCTACGGACTGCCCGTGACGGTCTCGCGGTGCAGTAACAACTACGGACCGTACCAGTTCCCCGAGAAACTGATCCCCCTGATGATCAACAACGCCACGCACGACAAGCCGCTCCCGGTCTACGGAGAGGGACTGAACGTCCGCGACTGGCTCTACGTGGAGGATCATTGCCGCGGGATCCTCGCCGTTCTCGAAAAAGGAAAGGTCGGCGAGATCTACAACCTCGGCGGGCACAACGAGAAGTCGAATATCGAGATCGTAAAGATCATCTTGAAGGAACTCGGCAAACCCGAGTCGCTGATCACCTACGTCGCCGACCGGAAGGGACACGACCAACGGTACGCGATCGACCCGACCAAGGCGATGGCGGACCTCGGCTGGCAGCCGACAACGATGTTCAAAGACGGTATCAAACTGACCATCTCCTGGTACCGCGAAAACGCCTGGTGGCTCGACGAGTGCACCTCGGGCGAGTACAAAAACTACTACGACAAAATGTACGGGAACCGATAAGGAAAGAGCCGCCCGCCCCGAAATGGGGCGGGCGGTGTTTTTGCGGCGCCGACGGACGCTTTTTTCATTCGTAGAACTCCGCGGGCATCGGGGCGGGGCGTCCCTTGGCGTTTTGGAGGATGGGGACGGCGCGGTTCGCCGCGACGACGTAATGCTCGATCAGTTTGACGCCCGCGCTTGACAGCGCGTCGGAGAGCAGCGCCGTCGTCAATTCGTCGTCGTGCGAGGGGACGGGCGTTCCGCGCGGGTGATTGTGGGCGAGGACCGCGTAGGTCGCGTTCGAGAGGACGGCGGCTTCGGTCACGCACCGGAGTTCGATCGCGGCGGAGTTGACCGCGCCCTCGGCTATCTTTTTGAAGGCGAGCGGACGGTATTCCGCGTCCAGCAGAAGAAGCGATACGCGTTCGACCGACGCGCCGAGGAACCGGCGGACGAAGAAATCGGCGAGTTTATCCGAGCGGTCGAAAACGACTTTTTCCGAGAGGGCGTCTTCCGCCGCCCGCGCCGGGATCGCCGCGGCAAGAGAGAGTAGCAGAGCCGCTTTCGGGGTGAGCCCCGCTTCGGTCAGTTCCGCCCGCTCGCAAGACAGGATCGAGGAGAGCGAGCCGAACCGGGCAAGCAGTTCTTCCGCTTTGGTTTCGGGTTCCTTGACGCCGGCAAAACCGAGCAGACGGGCGAGCGCCGTACTTTCACGTTTCATTCTGCGCCCCCTTTCCCCGAGGCGAAGAAGGCGTCGCGTGCCCTTGCGGCACGCTCCTCTTCCGGAAAGTATTCCGAGAGCGCCGAAACGTAGTCGCCCGAGAACAGGAAGTGCTCGAGCAGCGTCAGCCCCGAAAGGTGCAGCGCGCGGCGGAAATGATCCGACGCGGCGATCTCGTTCTCGTCGGCGCGCGAGGCGCGGGACGTGTGGCAGGACGCGAGCACGACGAAGGTCGCCCGTTTTTTCAGCGCCGGGCGGACGATCAGTTTGTCGCGGAACCCCGCCGCGCCGAGATACCCGACGTAGACGGTTTCACACCCGAGCAGGGAATAGGCGTTGTCGAAAAAGAAGGCGATCGTTTTGTCGTTTTCCGAGCCGCGGAGCAGTTCTTTCGCCCGCTTTAAAACCGTATCGCGGTTCTCGCGGCGGTCGGGGAGTTTTTCAAGTCTTGCGGCGTCGGCAAGATCGGCGACCGACGCGAGCAGGTCGGCGGCGTATTCCCCGATCCCGGGGACGGAACACAACGCTTCCCGTGACGCCGTAAGCACGCCCGAGAGAGAGCCGAACCGGTCGATCAACAGGTGTGCCGTCGGGTTGGTGTCGCGGTAGGGGATCGCGTGGAACAGAAGCATTTCCAGCAGTTCGTGGGGCAGAAACGCGTCCGCGCCCGCCCGCTCGTATTTCTCCCGCATTTTCGCGCGGTGTCCCGCGTGCAGGTTCCCGTTGGTCACGTGTTCACCCCCTGTCGGCCGTTTTATGGTCAGTTTTCCGCGAGCAGTTTCGCGAGATCGTTTTCGGTGTAAACTTTAATTCCGTTTTCTTTCAGCAGTTGCGCCGTCACGCCGTCGCCGTCGGTCATACC
>CACYZS010000096.1 GCA_902778985.1 uncultured Ruminococcus sp. | reverse complement strand
AGCCTTTCAAAAAAGCAAACGGCTCCGCTTTATACGGATACAGAAAGAAGTTAATGCCAAATGAGTGATTTAAAACAAAAAACAGTATTTGGTTTTGCCTATAAATTTGCCGAACGCGTTGATGAGCAGGGGATATAGTTCATCATTCAACTGTTGCTGGCACGTATCCTGATTACGGTTTGATCTCTTTGATCTCGGATAGCGACAACTCCCGCGCCAGCACGATCCGCTTTACCCCCAGCCCGTACCACGCGCGGCAGGCGGCGCTCGAAACGGCGTTCGCCTGGGTGGACAGGTGGATCGCGACGCCCGGCAACCGCTCCCGACAGAGCAGGATCACGCCGGGGTCGGATACGATCAGCCCGTCGGGCTTCACCCGCGCGAGAAGGTCAAGGTAGCCTTCAAGGGCCGGGTATTCGTTTTCGTGCGGCGTCGCGTTCACGGTCACGTAGACCTTGACGCCCTTCGCGTGCGCCTCGGCGACGGCGACGGTAAGATCGGCGGGCGAAAACTCGGTGGACGCCGCCCGCAGCCCGAACCCGGGACCGGACAGGTACACGGCGTCGGCGCCGAAGTTGATCGCGGCGCGCATTTTTTCAAGATTACCGGCAGGCGACAGCAGTTCCATCGTTTTCTTCCTTTCGGTTCAGTTTTCCGGGACGGCGATCAGGTCGACGTCCCACGCCGGGAGCGACCGCCGCCGGCGCAGATAGAGACGGGCGCGGGGGCAAAGATTTGAAACGAGCAGGGGAAGCGAAAACAGGTCTTCGCTCCGGTGATAGGCGGAGATCAGGAGGGCGGGACGGCAACGCGAAAGCGTCTGTTCCGCTCCGCGGAGCGCGGCGGCTTCCGCCCCCTCGACGTCGAGTTTGATGAAATCGACCGGCGTTCCGTCGAGCAGACGGTCGACCGTCGTGACCTCGACCTCTTCTTTTCGCGCGGTGTACGAGGGGCGGAACATGGTCGAGTTGCGGTTGCCCGACGCGAAGAGCGACGCGGTGCCGGGTGCGTCGGAGAGGGCGACTTGGCGGGGGGTTATCGCCGCGCGCGTCTCGCGATCCCGGTAGGCGAGCAGGTGACGGTAGTTCCGCTCGTCGGGCTCGACGCAGACGATCTCGGCGATCCCGGGCGAAGCGTCAAGCAGCGCGCGCGCCGTGTCGCCGTCGTAGGCGCCGCCGTCAAGGGTACGCCGGAAAGCGCCGGTCGGCAGCAGCGAAAAGGGATCGTAGCCGGGTTCCGCCGAGGCGAGAAGCGGCGCGAGTTCCCCCGACAGTTTATACGAGAGCAGGGAAGAATAGACCTCGCGCGACCGCTCGTCGGCAAAGAGATGGTACGCCGCCTCGATCGCGTCGCGGTTTGCCCGGACAAACGGAAGGTCGAAGAGCGTTTCGTCCGCGACCGGAAAGTCGGGGATCAAGAGTTCCGCCCGCCGGGCGAGCGTTTCGATCCCGGCGATCACGTCGGGACGGCTTGATGCGAAGCAGAGAAGGATCAGCGGGTTTCCCCAGCGGGCAAGCGCCTCGTCGGGCGTGCAAACGGGGAAGCCGCGGAAGGACTGCCCCCGCGCGTGTGCGGGGCTGACGAAAACGCCGTCGGGGAAAACGCCGAAGGAAGCGAGCCACGCCGCCGTCTTGTCGGCGCCGTCCCCCGTTCCGTAGAGGAGGAGCGGTCGCCCGGCGGCGACTTCCGTCGCGATCCGCGACGAAAGATCGGGACGGTCGAAGAGATCCCCGAAAATCGACGGCATGAAATCACCCCCCGCTGTTGCATTCAAAGAAAAAAAGTGCTATACTTGTGTTGGTGCGGGACACCCCGCAAAAAGCAAGTAAGAAAGGGAACCGATATGGACTGCATTTTCTGCGCGATCATCCGGGGCGAGATCCCCTCGAAAAAACTCTACGAGGACGAGTCGGTCTACTCGTTTGCCGACATCAACCCGCAGGCGCCGGTTCACGCGCTCGTCGTGCCGAAGAAGCACGTCGCGTCCGCCGACGCGATCAACGGTGAGAACGCGGACGAGGTCAAAAAGATCTTCTGCGCGATCCCGAAGATCGCCGCGTCGCTCGGACTCAAAAACGGCTACCGCGTCATCACCAACGTCGGAGAGGACGGGTGCCAGTCGGTCAAACACCTGCACTTCCACGTGCTCGGCGGCGCCAAACTGCCCGAGAATATGGGTGTGTGACTCAAAACGAACGGAACGGAAAACGCCCGCTGTCGATTGACAGCGGGCGTTTGGCTTTGCCGGGTAGAAGATCAGATGTCTTCTTTGACCTTGGCTGCCTTACCGACTCTGTTGCGCAGGTAGGAGAGTTTCGCGCGACGGACTTTACCGAAGCGGATCACTTCCACGCTGACGACGTTGGGGGAATGGATCGGGAAGGTCTTCTCGACGCCGCAGCCGTAGGAGACGCGGCGGACGGTGAAGGTCTCGGAGATCCCGCCGTTCCGACGAGCGATCACGACGCCCTCGAACATCTGGATTCTCTCTCTCGAACCTTCCTTGATCTTGTTGGCGATCCGGACGGTATCGCCGATGTTGAAAGCGGGAACTTCCGTCTTCAACTGCTCACTTGCAAAAGCCTCGATCTTATTCATTGGGCTCCTCCTTCATACGAACATTCGTGCGGAGCATCGCAGAGGACTGTTCTGGATCATTCCGGCGTACGGGCATACTCCACCCGCACCGTGAACAGAAGCATTATAACACACCGAAATTGAAAATGCAAGAGTTTTTTTATATTTTTTTCGGTTGCCGCGCCGCGGCGGAAACCCGGCGGTCCCAAGCCGCCTGGTCCGGGCGGAGATGCGGGGCGGCGCCGTTTTGAAACGGGTATGGTTATTGTATATCAAATCTGCGAACAGTCTTGAAATGGATCGGGGAAGGGCAACATTTGCAAGGTTTACGCATCACAAAGCACAAATTACAATGGAAAACCGCGCGTATTTATGTTATAATGTTTCAAAAGGACGCAACGTTATATAATACTTCAGAGCCTGATACGGAGGTCCGACGTCTTTATGAGCAAAACCTACATGAACGAAAACTTCCCCCATTTCCTGCACGGCGGGGACTACAATCCCGAGCAGTGGGTCGATTATCCGGGGACGATCGACGAAGATATGCGCCTGATGAAACTCGCCAACTGCAACGAGATGACGGTCGGCATCTTTGCCTGGTCCATGATCGAGCCGCGCGAGGGCGTTTTCGAGTTCGACTATATGGACAAGGTTTTGGACAAGATCTACGAGAACGGCGGTCGTGTGATCCTCGCGACGCCGTCCGCGGCGCGTCCGCATTGGCTCGTAGACAAGTATCCGGAAGTTATGCGGGTCGACCGGGTCGGGGTGCGCGAGCATTTCAATTCCAGACATAACCACTGCTATTCCTCTCCCGTCTACCGGGAAAAGGTCGGGATCGTCAACCGCAAACTTGCCGAACGGTACGGGAAACACCCGGCGGTGATCGGTTGGCACGTGTCAAACGAATACAGCGGGGAATGCTTCTGTCCTCTCTGCGTCGCGAACTTCCGGGAATACCTCAGACGGAAATTCCATAACGATATTCACGAGTTGAATCACGCCTACTGGTCGTATTTCTGGAGCCATACCTACGACTCGTTCGATCAGATCGAACCGCCGACGCCCTACACCGAGCGGAGCCACATGGGACTGAACTGCGACTGGCGCCGGTTCGTGACCGAGATGACCGCCGACTTTATGCGGGCGGAGATCGCGCCGCTGAAAGAGATCTGCCCCGAATTGCCGGTCACGACGAATATGATGGGCAATTTCCCCGGACTCGATTACCGCCGCTTCCGGGGCGTGATCGACTTCGCGTCCACCGACGCCTATCCGGCGTGGCATTCGGGGGATCAGCAGGATACTGCGATCCATACGGCGTTCGAATACGATACGATCCGGGGGCTGACGCAAAAACCCTTTATCCTGATGGAGAACACGCCGAGCATCGTCAACTGGCGCGAGTACAACAAGATCATGCGTCCGGGCATGGAAACGCTCTCTCCCTTCCAGGCGGTGGCGCACGGTTCCGACAGCATCCTCTACTTCCAGTTCCGGAAGGGGCGCGGCGGACAGGAAAAGTTCCACGGCGCGATCGTCGATCACGTCGGGACCGAGAAGACGCGCATTTTCGAGACGGTCAGACGCAAAGGCGAACTTTTGAAAAAGGTCGACCAGATCTGCGGTACCGCCGTCAGATCGGAAGTCGCCGTCGTCTACGACTGGGAAAGTATGTGGATGCTCGACGCCAGCCACGGGTTCTCAAAACATACGAAAAAATACATCGAAACCGCAAGAGCGTATTACGGTATCTTCTGGAAGCGGGGGATCAACTGCGACGTGATCGGACCGCACGACGACCTGTCGCCCTATAAGATCGTCGTCGCGCCGATGCAGTACTCCGCGGACGCCGAAACGATCGACAACTTCGCGCGCTTCGTCGAGCAGGGCGGCACGCTCTACGCGACCTATACGCTCGGTATGGTGGACGAAAACGATCTCTGTTACCTCGGCGGGTTCCCGGGCGGAAAACTGCGCGAGGTTTTCGGGATCTGGAACGAGGAGATCGACACGCTCTATCCCGAGGATTCCAACTTCTCCGAATACAAGGGCGAAAAGCACAAACTCGTCGATTACTGCGAACTGATTCACGCCGAAGGAGCCGAGGTGCTCGCCACGTACGGGGAGGACTTCTACCGCGGGATGCCGGTCGTCACGTCGAACGCCTACGGCGCGGGACGCGCCTACTATCAGGCGGCAAGGGACTGCGGGACGCTCAGCGACGCCGTGATCGCCGAGATCATCAAAGAACGCCGCGTCAGAACCGCGACCGGAACCACTGACCCGCTCGGATACGGCGTCAGCGCTCACGTCCGGGAGGACGGAGGCGATCGGTACGTCTTCGTCGAGAACTATTCCGACGCTCCGGCGACCGTTCCGCTCGGACGAACAATGACCGATCTGATCTCGGGCAAAGAGACCGACGTCTCCAAACTCGACGCTTACGGTCTCGGTATCTTCAAGTATTCCGAAGAATAAACGGGAGCGGAAAACGGTATCATTTCGATCGTTATTTGTCCAAAAGAAATAAAACACGCCGGTCGGAGCGCACACGGCTTTTCCCCGACGGAAAAAAAGCGGCGACCCCGGCGCAAAAAAGAAAGGGTTACGTGTATGAGAAAAACAATCTGCGTTCTTTTGCTTCTGGCGATGCTCGTTCTTCTTCTCGCCTCCTGCGGCGGCAATAAGGGGACCGACGAGACGACGGCGGCGCAGACCGAGCCCGGTACCGCCGA
>CACYZS010000095.1 GCA_902778985.1 uncultured Ruminococcus sp. | reverse complement strand
ATCTTGCCGCGGCGTCGACCTCGTCGTACGAAACGGTATAACCGATCCTTCCGGGCGCGATCGCCCGTCATTTCACCGAAAAAAGCGCCCCGACGCTTGACAAGCGGGGCGCTTTGTGCTATCATTCATTCATAACCAAAAGCGACCTTCTTATAAGAAGGTGTACAGACGGAGGAAAAAATGCTCGATCTGCGTTTTGTCCGGGAGAATCCCGACGTTGTAAAAGAGAACATCAAAAAGAAGTTTCAGGATAAGAAACTCCCGCTCGTCGACGAGGTGATCGAACTCGACGCGCGCTGCAGAGCCGCGAAGAAAGAGGGCGACGACATCCGCGCCGACCGCAACCGGATCTCGAAACAGATCGGCGTGCTGATGGGGCAGGGGAAGCGCGAGGAAGCCGAGGCGGCGAAGAAGCAGGTCTCGGAGCAGGCGGCGCGCCTTGCCGCGCTCGAAGCCGAGTGCGCCGAACTCGAAGAGAAGATCAAGCGCGACATGATGACCATTCCGAACATCATCGATCCGTCGGTCCCCGTGGGTCGTGACGACAGCGAGAACGTCGAGCGCGAAAGGTTCGGCGAACCCGTCGTTCCCGATTTCGAGATCCCGTATCACACCGACATTATGGAGAGTTTCGCGGGCATCGACCTCGACAGCGCGCGGCGCGTCGCCGGCAACGGCTTCTACTACCTGATGGGCGATATCGCGCGGGTCCATTCCGCCGTCATCTCCTACGCCCGCGACTTTATGATCGACCGCGGCTTCACCTACTGCGTCCCGCCGTTCATGATCCGTTCCGACGTCGTGACCGGCGTGATGAGTTTCGCCGAGATGGACGCCATGATGTATAAGATCGAGGGCGAGGACCTCTACCTGATCGGTACCAGCGAACATTCCATGATCGGTAAGTTCATCGACCAGATCTTAAAGGAAGAGGATCTCCCCTACACCCTGACCAGTTACTCCCCCTGCTTCCGCAAGGAGAAGGGCGCGCACGGCATCGAGGAGCGCGGCGTCTACCGCATCCACCAGTTCGAGAAACAGGAGATGATCGTGGTCTGCCGTCCCGAGGAGAGCCCGATCTGGTTCGACCGCCTCTGGAAGAACACCGTCGACCTGTTCCGTTCGCTCGATATTCCCGTCCGCACGCTCGAGTGCTGCTCCGGCGACCTTGCCGATCTCAAGGTCAAGAGCGTCGACGTCGAGGCGTGGTCGCCCCGGCAGAAGAAGTATTTCGAGGTCGGTTCCTGCTCCAACCTCGGCGACGCGCAGGCGCGCCGGCTGAAGATCCGGGTGAACGGCGCGGACGGCAACAAGTATTTCGCCCACACGCTGAACAATACCGTGGTCGCCCCGCCGCGTATGCTGATCGCGTTCCTCGAGAACAATCTGCAGGCGGACGGAACGGTGAAGATCCCGGTTGCCCTGCGTCCCTATATGGGCGGCACCGAACTGCTCGTTCCGAAGAAAAAGTAACCTCTCAACCAATCAAACGGCGTCCCGATTTTCCCGGGACGCCGCTGTTTTTTTTAAAACCACCCCTCTGTGTCGGGGCAGCATTTTCAAAGTTCGATCTCGCAGTAGAGCGGATAGTGATCCGAGATCGGATCGAACCATTCCGCCGTCATGCGGCGGAAGTATTTGACCGCGTCGGGCTTCACCCCTTTGACGAGGATGTGGTCGATCGCCCGGTCAAACGTGCCGCCGTCGTCGCGCCGTCCGTACCACTTACGGTCGCACCAATGGTGACCTCTGGTCTCGTCCCGGTCGCCGATCGCGACGTCGTGCACGTCCTTCCAGCCGAGTTGCTTGGACGCCGCGATGCAGAGCGTGTCGGACGCTGCGTTGAAATCGCCCATCAGCACGCCGGGGCAGCCGTACTTTTCCATCACGGCGCAAAGGGCTGCGTCCGCCTGCCGGAACTGGTATTCGCGCGCTTCCCTGGAGCCCGGGACCGCCTCCTCCGACTGCCACCACAGGTGGGTGGTCATCACGGCGACGCGCGCCTTGGTCTTGCGATCTTCAAACAGTCCCCAGCAGAACGATTTGGTCTCGCCGTTGTTGTATTTCTCGGGCAGTCCGGGGATCTCTTCGGAATAGCGGAAGAACCCGCTCTCGATCAGTTTCAGTTTGTCCTGACGGTACACGATCGGCGTGTCGCCGCCCGTGATCAGTTCGTAGCGGGCGATCCCGCCGTCCCCGTCGGGACAGTCGGCAAGTCCCGCCATCAACAGGTCCGCCATCTTGACCGACGACTCCTGGAGCCCCAGCACGTCGGGGAGCAGTTCGCGGTAGACGCGGAGCAGCCCCTTCGAGCGCACCTCGGCGGAGCAGTCCCCGCCCTTTTCCTTCCAGGACGGCAGATTGTCGTCGCATTTCCAGATGTTGTTCGACATAATGAGCATAGTACGTTCGCACCTCGTTTTCGTCCGTTTTTCCCATTATAGCACCCTGTAGCAAAAAAAGCAAGCGCACCGAAAGATTTCGGTGCGCTTTTTGCTTTCAGATCAGGGGATCGTGTCCGATATACAAGTCTCTTTTGTCCTCGGGCGTCAGTTCGTCGATATCCCGTCCCAGTTTCATTTCGGTCCACGCCCGGTTGGGGACGGGGGGATCGGGGATCTCGGGCGTCTGCGGGATCTCGGGCGTCTGCGGGATCGCGGGCGTCGGGGTCGCCCCGGGGAACTCCTCGATCGTCTTTTTTCTCTTTCCGTTTTCCATTCTGCACGCTCCTTTCGGGTTTGGCGATAGTATGGGAGCGGGGCGGCAAAACTATGCGCGGCGCGCGGAAACGGGCGATTTTTATGGAAAACGGTTGACACTTTAAAAACTCTTTGCTATAATAATATGACTTATACCCGCCCGAAGCGCGTATGCGATACGCGCACGACCTGCAAGGAACCGCGACTATGTTGCTCTCGAAACACCTGAACAAATACTACGCCCGATACTGGTATTTCTTCCTGATCGGGATCTTTTCGCTTGTCGCGGTCGACTATGCGCAACTCTTTCAGCCCGAATTCCTCGGTCGGTTGGTCGACTCGCTCAAAGAGGGGAACGCCACCGTCGACTCGATCCTTTCCACCGTCGGAAAACTGATGATCGTCGCGGGCGTGATGTTCGCAGGGCGTATGATCTGGCGCTACACGCTCTTCAACGCTTCGCTCCGCATCCAGGCGGGGCTTCGCCGCGAGATGTTCCATAAGAGCGAGCGGCTCTCCCCGACCTACTACCATTCGACCAAGATCGGCTCGATCATGTCGTGGTTCACGACCGACCTCGAGACCATCGAGGAGTTCACCGGGTTCGGC
The DNA here is from genome assembly GCA_902778985.1 of uncultured Ruminococcus sp. GTDB lineage: Bacteria > Bacillota > Clostridia > Oscillospirales > CAG-272 > UBA1740. Next base: position 2,029 of record CACYZS010000095.1, on the reverse strand, counting down.
ACCGTGCAGATGGTCGACGCCTTCTTCCTCGGTCTGCTCGTGATCCTGCGTATGTTCCGCCTCGACTGGGCGCTCGCGCTGCTCTCCATGATCCCGATGCTCCTGATCATCGTCTGGGGCGGACTAGGCGAGAAGTACATGGCGCTGAAATGGGAACAGCGGCAGGGCGAATACGACAAACTCTACGACTTCGCGCAGGAGAACTTTACCGGGATCCGCGTCATCAAGGCGTTCGTCAAGGAGACCAGCGAGATCCACGCCTTCGCCAAGGTGGCGAAAAAGAACGCCGACTGCAACGTGTCCTTCGTGCGCGTCTCGGTGATCTTCGACGTCATCATCGAACTGATCATCGCCCTGATCTCGGCGATGATCCTCGGCTTCGGCGGCTGGTTCGTCTACTCGACGGTCGCCGGGGCGTCGAAAGTCCACGAGCCCTCGACCGCGTACGCCTCTTCATTTCCGTTTGCGACTTCAAGAACGTTCGTGACGCCCAGCGCGCCGAAGTAGCGCACGGCGTCGGCGTTGCGGTTGCGGATTATTTCCTCCTCCGTCAGCACGCGGTCGTAGTAGCGGAAGTTCTTGAGCGTGCCGACCATGCCCCATGTGGCCTCGTTGCCGCGCTGTCCAAGTCCATAGCCGGTGTCGCTTCCGGTTATGACGGAGTCGAACTGGAAGCACGTGCGCTGCTTCTCGTTGGCGGAATTGTAGTCGTTTTCCGCAGGAGTGGTCGGGACGTCAACTCCAGGGAAGATTTTCGCGGTTCTGTTGTCGAAGTCCTGAATCGCAGTCGCGTAGTCGTAGTGATGACCCGGCGTCTTGAAATACATGTACCTCCCGTCGGACTGGGCGCGCCAGCACAACGCACCGGCGGCAGAACCATTGTAGGACTCCGTTATCAGATAGAGGTTGAAATACTGGTACATGCCGCAGAAGATCGAGCCATAAGTGCTGCCGGCGGTCTGGGCAGAGGCGTCGGCATCAACGAGCGTCTGAAGCGTGAAGTTCCTAAGATAGAACGAAGCATCGCCTTTGAAGCGGGGGCCTCCGGCAAAGACATAACCATCGTCGGTCCAGTGGCCTGTAGTCGTCTTGCCGTTCCAGTGCAGATCGGCGTTCGCGCCGCTTCCGAGGTTCTTCCACGTCGTTGCATTGGAATCATGCACGCCGATACCGGCATTGTAGATACCATCGTAGTTCCAGACAAGGCCCGCTTGCGAATAATCGTCAAATGAGTAGTCGTCGGCAGTGCGAATGCCCGAAACCGGCCTCCAAAGCCATGTAAGACGCTTCACGCCCTGCCCCTCGGCGATTGCGATGGAGTTGCCGTCGCCGGTCTGCGAGGTAGTCCAATAATTCCCGTCCTGCGTCTCGACCGTGTAGCCGGCGCAGACATAAGCGATGGTCTTGCCGTTGATTTTGATCGTGGCGGTTGCGGGCGCTGTGAACGTGTGCGAGCCGTCGATGTCGTATTCACCGTCCGGCTCGTTTCCCTGAAGCGCGGCGTAAGTCGACTGGACGATCACGTCCGTCTCGGCGAACTTGCCGAAGAAGCGGAAGTCGTCCACCTTGCGGTTCTGCGCGACTTCTTCCGGCGAAAGCGCGTGGTCGTATTGACGGAAGCTCTTGATCGTGCCGACAAGCAGCTTGTCGTAGTTCGCGTTGCCGTAACCGCCAAGGTCGTAGCCGCGTTCGAGATTGTGAGCCGTGATCGACTCAAGCTGCCGGAAGCCATCGCCGGAGGTAGGAATCTCCGTGCCGGAAAAGAGCGCAAGAGTGTTGTCGGTTCCGTTTGCGATGGCTGTAGCGTAGTCGAACGACGTGCCGCTCATTTTGAGCGGTGTGCCGGAATCCGGCGCATCGTCGCTTCGCCAGTCGAAGCGTCCCGACTTGTAGAGAATCATACTGTATTTGGCGGACGAGAGAGAGAACACGAATGAGGCGGCTTCATTCTGGTCGGCGGTTTTGGCATCGACAAGCGTCTGAAGCGAATAGTCCGTGCCAGTCTGGATGCCACCATTCCAGTTGTCTT
>CACYZS010000094.1 GCA_902778985.1 uncultured Ruminococcus sp. | reverse complement strand
GGCAACTGTCCGAAAAACTGCGCCGCCGCCCCTATTCGGTGGTGCTGTTCGACGAGGTGGAAAAAGCCGACCGTGAAGTGCTCGGAATCCTGCTTCAAATGATGGACGACGGCACGCTGACAGACGGGCGCGGACGCAAGATCGACTGCCGGAACTGTATCCTGATCCTGACGTCAAACCTCGGTGCGACCTACGAAAAGAACAACCGCCCCCTCGGTTTTTCATACGGGGAGAACCGTCCGGACGACGCCGCGATCGCCGCCTCTTCGCTCCGCGGGATCCGGCAGTTCTTCACCCCCGAATTTCTGAACCGCCTGGACGAGACGGTGGTTTTCCGTCGGCTCGGAAAGGACGATCTTGCCGCCATCGCCGAACAGATGCTGCGCGACGCGGCGGAGCGGGCAAAGGGCGCGGGGGTCGAACTAACCTGGGACGACTCTCTTCCCGCCCTGATCGCCGAAAACGGAGCGGACAGGGACGCCGGAGCGCGTCCGATGCGCCGCTACCTTACCAAATGGATCGAAGATCCGCTCGCCGACCTGATCCTGTCGGGCAAAACCCCGCCCGCCGCCGTCCGCGTAGGCGTGGAAGACGGAAAACCGCGACTGTACGTCGCAGAACGTGAAAAAAGCACCTTCTGAAAGGTGCTTTTTCAAATGAAGGCGCCCGTAAGCGAGCAAATAAAATCGCCCGTTCCACGAGGGAACGGGCGATTTCGCTTTTAGTCGTCAAACCGTTGACGGTTGGGATTGTAGTGCGTGTGGAGCAGTTCGTGCGCCTTGTGCGAGTTGGGTTCGCCGAGGAACTCGTCGTAGAGCGCCTTGATCTGCGGGTTGTTGTGAGACTGACGGAGCGTCTGGCGTTCGTCCTCGGAGTAGAGGGCGTTGGCTCTCTTCTGCTTGTAGGTCTCCATGATATCCGCATCCTCGTTCGGAAGGAACGCCTCGCGGACGTAAGGCTGACCGCCGCCGTTGATGCAGCCGCCGGGGCAACCCATAACCTCGATGAAGGTGTAGGGGGACTTGCCTTCGCGGATCTGATCCAAAAGGATCTTCGCGCCCTTCATACCGCTGGTGACGGCGACCTTGACCTTGATGCCGGCAAGATCGAATTCCGCCTCGCGGATCTGCTCGAAGCCGCGGACTTCCTTGAAGATAATGCCTTCGCGCTCTTTGCCGGTCAGGACGTAGTAAGCGGTACGGAGCGCCGCTTCCATAACGCCGCCGGTGACGCCGAAGATGACGCCCGCGCCGGTGTAGTCGTGCACGATATCGTTGTCGTAGTCCTCGTCGGGGAGACGGTCGAAGCGGATACCCGCGCGCTTGATCATTCTGCCGAGTTCTCTCGTGGTCAGAACGGCGTCAACGTCACGCAGACCGTTGCACTCCATCTCGGGTCTTCCCTTCTCGTACTTCTTGCACGAGCAGGGCATGATCGAAACGACGAACATATCCTTGGGATCGACGCCGATCTTCTCGGCGTAGAAGGATTTCAGGATCGCGCCGAACATCTCGTGGGGAGATTTGCAGGTCGAGAGGTGCGACAACTGATCGGGATAGAAGTATTCCGCGAAGTTGATCCATCCGGGCGAGCAGGACGTGATCATCGGAAGAACGCCGCCGGTCTTGACTCTGGTGAGCAGTTCGGTCGCCTCTTCCATGATGGTCAGGTCAGCCGCGAAGTTGGTGTCGAACACCTTCTGGAAACCGAGACGGCGCAGAGCGGCGACCATCTTCCCGGTGACGGGGGTGCCGATCTTCATGCCGAATTCCTCGCCGAGAGCGGCGCGGACGGCAGGCGCGGTCTGCACGATCACGTACTTGCCGGCAGCCATCGCCGCGTCGACGCGGTCGATCTCGGACGCTTCCATCAGAGCGCCGGTCGGGCAGACGTTGATGCACTGTCCGCACATGATACACGGCGAGTTGATGAAACTGCGGTTCTCGGCGGGAGCCACCACGGTCTTGAAGCCGCGGTTCTCGAAGCCGAGGATGCCGATCCCGTGAGCGGCTTTGCAGCGCTCGACGCAACGGCCGCAGAGGACGCACTTGCTGGTATCGCGGGTGATGGTCGGGGTAAGACGGTCGATGGTCACGGGGGTCTGTTCGCCCTCGTAGATGCCTTCGCGCGCCCCGGTCACACGGGCGACGTGAAGAAGTTCGCACTTCTCGTTCTTATCGCATTCCTGGCAGTTGCGGTTGTGGTTGGAAAGGATCAGTTCGACCGACGCACGGCGCGCGGCGACTGCCTTCGGGCTCGAGATCTTGATCTCCATGCCTTCCGCGACGGGATAGACGCAGGACGCGACCAACCCTCTCGCACCGGTCGCCTCAACGAGGCAGACGCGGCAGGAAGCGCGGGAACATTCGCCGTTATTGAACGCGCAGAGCGTGGGGATCTCGTATCCGCAGCGCTTTGCCGCTTCGAGAATGGTGATGCCCGCCTCAACCTGATACGGCACACCCTCGATTTTGATATTTACCATAGCCATTGATCGCACCCTCCCTTACTTCTTGGAAATCGCCTTGAACTTGCAGGACGCCATGCAGAGACCGCACTTGACGCACTTCGCGGGATCGATGACGCGGGACGGGAGTTTGTGACCCGGCGCGACGTAATCGGTCTTCGAGATGGCGGAGACGGGGCACTGCTTCTCGCAGAGTCCGCAGCCGATACAGGTGTCTTTGTCGATCTCGTACTGCATCAGCGCCTTGCAGACGTGTGCGGGGCACTTCTTGTCCACGATGTGGGCGATGTACTCGTTCTTGAACGCCTTGAGCGTCGAGAGGATCGGGTTCGGCGCGGTCTGACCGAGCGCGCAAAGCGAGTTCGCTTTGATGTGCGCGGCGAGTTCCTCGAGTTTGTCGAGGTCCTCCATCGTCGCCTTCCCTTCGGTGATCTTGGTCAGCGTCTCAAGCATACGCTTGGTGCCGATCCGGCAGGGCGAGCACTTACCGCAGGACTCGTCGCAGATGAACTCCATATAGAACTTCGCGACGTCGACCATACAGTTGTCTTCGTCCATGACGATCGCGCCGCCGGAGCCCATCATCGAGCCGCGGGCGACCAGGTTGTCGAAATCGATCTCGGCGTCGAGGTCGGCTTCGGTCAGGCATCCGCCCGAAGGACCGCCGGTCTGGATCGCCTTGAACTTCTTGCCGTTCGGAACGCCGCCGCCGATGTCGAAGATCAGTTCGCGGAGCGTGGTACCCATCGGGATCTCGACGAGACCGACGTTGTTGACCTTACCGCCGAGCGCAAAGACCTTGGTGCCCTTGCTCTTCTCGGTGCCGTTGGCGGCGAACTTCTCGTAACCCTCGCGGAGAATGAACGGAACGCAAGCCAGCGTCTCGACGTTGTTGACGATCGTGGGGCTGTCCCACAGACCTTTCACCGCCGGGAACGGAGGACGGGGACGCGGCATACCGCGCTGTCCCTGGATCGAGTTCAGAAGAGCCGTTTCCTCGCCGCAGACGAACGCGCCGGCGCCGAGACGGATGTGAACGCGGAAAGAGAAGCCGGTGCCGAGGATGTTGTCCCCGAGCAGTCCGAGTTCCTCAGCCTGCTTGATCGCGAGTTTCAGACGCGCGACCGCGATCGGGTACTCCGCACGGATGTAGAAGTAACCGTTCTGCGCGCCGATGGCGTAGCCGGCGATCATCATACCTTCGATGACGGTCAGGGCGTTCGCCTCGAGGATCGCACGGTCCATGAACGCGCCGGGATCGCCCTCGTCGCCGTTGCAGACGACGTATTTGGTCCCTTCGGGCTGCGCGTAGGCGAACTGCCATTTACGCCCGGTCGGGAACCCGCCGCCGCCGCGTCCGCGGAGCCCGGATTTCAGGATCTCGTCGATGACCGCCTGACGGTCCATGGTGAGCGCGCGGGCAAGCCCCTTGAAGGCGCCTTCGCCGAACGCTTCCTCGATCTTCTCGGGGTTCAGGCTGCCGCAGCCGTGAAGCGCGATGTGCACCTGTTTCTCGTAGTAGGGGATATCGTCCTGCTTGACGACCTTCTTCCCCGTTTTCTCGTCGACGTAGAGCAGACGGTCGACGATCTTGCCGCCGATCAGGTCGGATTCGACGATCTCTTCGACGTCCTCGACCTTGACGGCGCGGTAGGTGGTCTCTTCGGGATAGATCTTGACGAAGGGACCCTGCGAGCAGTAACCGAAGCAGGCGACGCGGTTGACGGTCACCTTATCCCCGAGTTTCTTCTCTTCGATCATCTTTTCAAACTTTTCGATGATCTCGCCGGAGTGCGAAGCAAGGCACCCGGTATCGCCGCAGACGACGACGTGACGTTTGCCGTCCTGACCCTTCAGTTTCGCATCCAGGCAGTCGGTACACTTCTTGGAATACTGTTCGAGTTGTTCGAGATTCTTAATCATCAGGCGTACACCCCCGCTCTGTAATCATCAACGATCTTCACAACGCTGTCGAGCGTCATCTTCGGGAACACTCTGCCGTTGATCGAAACGGCGGGAGCGATGCTGCACGCGCCGATGCAACGGAGCGCGTCGAGCGTGAAGAGCCCGTCCTCGGTGGTCTCGCCCGGCTTGATGCCGAGGATCTCGGAGAACTTATCGACGATCTGCTGTGCGCCCTTGACGTAGCAAGCGGTGCCGAGGCAGCAGCCGATCACGTATTTTCCCTTCGGTTTCAGGGAGAAGAAGGAGTAGAAAGTCACGACGCCGTAGATCTCGGCGACCGGGATCCCGGTCTTCTCGGACACGACCTCCTGTACCTCCAGCGGAATGTAGCCGTATTCGTTCTGAACGTCGCTGAGGATCATCATAAGCGGCGTATTTTCATCTTTGTATCTGTCGCAGATCTCTTTGATCTGTTTGACCGCCGCTTCGCTTAAACGAGCCATTTTTGCCCCTCCTGTTTTTACTTTGAAATTGTCGGAACCCGCAGTTCCGCATTCAATCACATATTATATATTATAGGTCGCTTTTTGTCAATAGGATTTTCTTGAAATTGAGAAAAAATTATCAAAGTTTCCGGCGGGTCAAGCCCGCCGGAAACAGGTTGATTATATTTTGGGAAACGAAGCCGTTTTTTATTCCTTGGCAACGGGAAGAACGCGTTCGATCTCGTCCGCCGCCGCCTCGAAAACGTCGCAGGAGAGCAGTTCGATCTGCCCCGCGTCGGCAAGGCGCGCCAGTTCGGGATCGAGCGGGATCCGGGCGAGCAGCGGAACGCCGTGGCGCTTCGCCGTTTCCTCGATCTTGCTGTCGCCGAACACGCGGATCTCGCGTCCGCAGTCGGGGCACTTGACGTAACTGTAATTCTCGACCAGACCGAGCACCGGGATCTTCATCAGATCCGCCATCCGGATCGCCTTTTCGACGATCAT
>CACYZS010000093.1 GCA_902778985.1 uncultured Ruminococcus sp. | reverse complement strand
CCCAAGGGGCGCATCATCGAGATCTACGGGCCTGAGGCTTCCGGCAAGACGACACTGGCGCTGCACATCGTCGCTTCCGCGCAGAAAAGCGGCGGCGACGCGGCCTACATCGACGTGGAGCACGCGCTCGAGCCCGCTTATGCCCGCGCCCTCGGCGTGGACATCGACAGCCTGCTGATCTCCCAGCCTGACACCGGCGAGCAGGCGCTGGACATCACCGAATCGCTGGTGCGCTCCGGTGCGATCGACGTGATCGTGGTCGACTCGGTCGCCGCGCTGATCCCCCGCGCCGAGCTGGAGGGCGAGGTCGGCGACACGGTCGTCGGCATGCTGGCCCGCCTGATGTCGCAGGCGATGCGGCGTCTGGCAGGCGCGATCTCCAAGAACAACTGCACCGTGATCTTCACGAGACCACGCCCGGCGGCCTGGCGCTGAAGTACTATGCCTCCGTGCGCATCGACGTGCGCCGCATCGAGACGCTCAAGGCCAACGGCGAGATGATCGGCAACCGCACACGCGCCAAGGTCGTCAAGAACAAGGTCGCTCCCCCCTTCCGCGAAGCGGAGTTCGACATCATGTACGGCGAGGGCATTTCGAAGATCAGCGAGATCATCGACCTGGCCGTGAAGCTTGAGTTGATCGATAAGGGCGGCGCCTGGTTCACCGTCAACGGCCAGCGACTCCAGGGCAAGGACGCCGTGAAGGAATACCTTACGGCCAATCCCGAATACTGCGACCAGCTGGAGCAGGCGATCCGCGACAATTCCTTCAAACTGCTCTCTCCGCAGGCGCAGAAGGCCGCGCGTGTCTCCGGACGCGCCGTCGAGGTCAGCGCCGCGGACTTTGACGAGGGCTGATTGTTGATGCCGTCATGGTCGTCACGGCATTGAAGCAAAGCTCGCCCGGGCGTTTTACCGTGGAATTTGACGGCGGTGTTTCGCTGCGCTCCACGCTTGACGCCGTAACCGACGCGCGGCTGTACGTCGGGATGGAGCTGGAAGATGAGGCTTTTGAGGCTTTCCGGCGCAGCTCTTCGCGGTCGCTTGACCGCCAGAAGGCGCTGGAGATGCTCTCCCGCCGTCCCTATTCGCGCCGCGAGCTCAAGGATAAGCTGCTGCGGCGCGGCACGGACGAACAAAGCGCGGAGGACTGCGTGGACTGGCTGTGCGAGCGCGGCTTTCTCGACGACGGCGAATACGCCGGCGCCGTCGCGCGGCACTATGCCGCCAAGGGCTACGGCGCGGGGCGCGTAAAGAGCGAGCTGCGCCGCCGCGGCATCGAGCGCGAGCAGGCGGAGGATACGCTTTCGGCGCTGCCGGAGAACACGGAAAAGCTTGACGCCTACATCGCCCGCCGCCTCCGCGATCCCTCCGACCGCGACAGCGTGAGCAAAATCAGCGCGGCGCTCTTCCGCCGCGGGTATTCCTGGGAGGAGATCCGCGCCGCGCTGCGGCGATTTGACAGTATGATAGAGGAAGACTGATGGAAAAGACCTTTGCGATGATCTCACTCGGCTGCGCCAAAAATCTGGTCAACAGCGAGCAAATGCTGTATCTTCTCGGCGAGGCGGGCTATACGCTTGTGCCGGAGGCGGAGGGCGCGGATTTTGCCGTTGTCAACACCTGCGGCTTCATCGACGCCGCCAAGAGCGAGGCCATCGACGCCATTCTGGAGATGGCGGAGCTTAAAAAAGCCGGCAAGCTCGGCGCGCTGAAAGACGTCAAGATGACCTGGAACGGTCAGTTCACCAAATTCATCACGGCGGAGAAGACCAATACCGCCGGTACCGGGAGCGCGGGATAATGGATCCCGCGTCTTCCTTCTTTGCCTTCGCGCAAGGGGCGGAGCGTCTGCTTGAACGCGCCGGCGTCCGTCTTTCGGAGCGTGACGGGATCCTCGTCGCCTACTCGGGCGGGGCGGACTCCACCTTTCTGCTCCGGGTTCTGATCGCGCTGCGCGAGAAGATCGGTTTTCCCCTCGCCGCCCTGCACGTCGAACACGGCATCCGCGGGCAAGAGGCAAAAGACGACGCGGCGTTCTGCCTTGCCACGCTGAAAGAACTCGGCGTGCCCGGCAAGGTGGTTTCGGTCGACGTGCCCGCGACCTGTAAGGCGACGGGAGAGAGCATCGAGACGGCGGCGCGCCGTCTGCGCTACGACGCCCTGCAGAAGGGTTTGACAGAACTCCCCGGCTTTCGGTTTATCGCGACGGCGCACAACCGCGACGACGCGGCGGAAACGGTACTGTTCCGGCTTCTGCGCGGCTGCGGCACCGAGGGCGCTGCGGGGATCCCCGTGATCCGCGACAACGTGATCCGCCCGATCCTCGACGTTCCGTCGGACTTGATCCGGGGGACGCTCTCGAAATTCGGGATCCCGTTCGTCTGCGACTCGACCAACGCCGATCCCTTCTGCGCACGGAACTACCTGCGGCGCGACGTTTTGCCGCGCCTTTCGCATCTGACGCCCGATCCCGGGAAGATGCTCTACGAATGTTCGCTCCGTTTCCGCGAGGACGACGCGTATCTTTCGGATATCGCCGACGCCGTACCAAAGAGCGACCGGACGCGCCGCTCTTCGCTTCGCGCGCTCCCCGATCCGATCCTGAAGCGCGTATTGCGCGCGGACTTTTCGAAGATCGCGTCCGAGATGCCCGAGGCGGTGCATATTGACGCCGCGGTTGCGCAAATTAGGAAAGAGCGCGACGGGACGGTCGCGTTCCCCCGCGGGATCAAGTTCTCTTGCGTCGGGGACGAAGCGGTCTTCCGGCGTGATGAGGACGGCGCCGCGCACGAAGCGGTCGCGCTTCTGCCGGGGGAGACGCGGATCGGCTTTTCGGGCGATCTCGTCGCCTTTGAAGTCGCCCCGGGCGGCTCCGAAACAATCGCTTCTTCAAATGTTTACAATCTGTCTAAAAAAGTCATTCTATCTTCTGCTACAATAGAAGGGAACGTAGTCGTCAGACCGCCCGAACCGGGCGACCGGATCAAGTACGGCGGTATGACGCACGAAGTGCGGACGGTGCTCTCGTCCCACCGCGTCCCGCGCGAGATCCGCCGGGACTATCCGCTCTTCTGCGACGGCGCCGGCGTCCTCTGGATCCCGGGCTGCGCCGTGCGCGAGGGTTGCGACGGACGGGGGGAGAACGGCGAGGTTTTCGCGTTTTCGATTTCCGGGGGTCTGACCGACCGCGTGCCGGAATACAAAGGAAAAGTTTAATGCTCCGGATCAAAAGAGAGGGGACCGACAATGAACCACGACATTTCAAAGATCCTGATCGACGAAAAGGAACTTGACGCGCTGGTGACCAAGGTGGCGGGCGAGATCGACGCCGACTTCCAGAAGACCGGCGGACGGTTGCTTCTCGTCGCGATCCTGAAGGGGTCGGTCGTCTTTATGGGCGACCTGATGAAGAAACTGCAGTCCCCCGTGGAGATCGACTTCATGAAGGTCTCTTCCTACGGAGCGGGGACGTCCAGTTCCGGGAACATCAACATCCACCTCGACCTGCAGCGCAAGGATATCGGCGACTGTAACGTCATCGTCGTCGAGGACATCGTCGACAGCGGCCGCACGCTTTCGTACCTGACCGAGTATCTCAAACTCAAGGGCGCGAAATCGGTGCGCACCTGCACGCTGCTCGATAAACCCTCGCGCCGCGAGGTCGCGTTCACGCCCGACTACGTGGGACGCGAGATCCCCGACGAGTTCGTCGTGGGCTACGGTCTCGATTACGACGAGAAATACCGGGCGCTCCCGTACGTCGGAGTGCTCAAACCCGAGGTCTACGGGAAATAACCGATCCACCCGAAAAAGAGAAAGGTACAGGCAGGCAGATCAATGAAATCCAGTTTCAAAAACATCCTGATCTTCGTGTTGCTGATCGTGACGGTCATCGTTTTCGCCATGATCATCTCGGATATGCGGAAGGATAACGATAAGGTCAGTTACAGCGAGGTGCTGTCCTATTTCGACGAGAAACTCGTTTCCTCGGCGGAATACGATAACGACTCGTATCTGACGCTCTATCTGCGTATTCCGGTCGATCTGGACGCCGACGGAGTGCGGGATGCGGACGCCAACGGCGTTCCCGTGACCAAGACCGACGCGAAGGGCAACCCGGTTTATCAGAAGGTGTCCTACCGTCTGGCGAGTTACGTCCAACTTGAAAAGATCAACGAACTCTGCGAGACCGGGCTTGCCGAAGGTTGGCTCGAATCCTACGATTTCGAGGAACCGACCGACACGCCGTGGTATATCTCGTTCTTGCCCTATATCATCGTCATCGTGCTCTTCATCGTCTTCTACGTCGTGATGGTGAACCGCGCGGGGCAGGGCGTCAAGAACGGGTTCGCCCGCTCGCACGCCAAGGTCTCCTTTAACGATAAGAACGCCGTGAAGTTTACCGACGTCGCAGGCGCCGACGAAGAGAAGAAGGAACTGGAAGAGGTCGTGGAGTTCCTCCGCGATCCCGGCAAGTTCATCAAACTCGGCGCGCGCATCCCGCGCGGTATCCTGCTCGTCGGCCCTCCGGGAACCGGTAAGACCCTGCTTGCCAAGGCGGTCGCCGGCGAGGCGGGCGTGCCGTTCTATTCGATCTCGGGTTCCGACTTCGTCGAAATGTACGTCGGCGTCGGCGCGTCCCGTGTGCGCGATCTGTTCGACTCGGCGCGCAAACATCCCGCGAGCATCATCTTCATCGACGAGATCGACGCCGTCGGTCGTCACCGCGGAGCGGGTCTCGGCGGCGGACACGACGAACGCGAGCAGACCCTGAACCAGTTGCTCGTCGAGATGGACGGTTTCGGCAATCACGAGGGCGTGATCGTCATGGCGGCGACCAACCGCCCCGATATCCTCGACCCCGCGCTTCTGCGTCCCGGCCGCTTCGACCGGCAGGTCACGGTTAACTACCCCGACCTGAAGGGCAGAGAAGAGATCCTGAAAGTTCACGTCCGCAACAAGCCCCTCGAAGCCAACGTCGACCTGCACAGGATCGCGCAGACCACCGTCGGGTTCACCGGCGCGGATCTTGCCAACCTGATGAACGAGGCGGCGCTGCTCGCCGCCGGACGCGGCAAGACGTTGATCGGTATGCAGGAGATCGAACAGGCGACCCTGAAAGTGTTGGTCGGAACCGAAAAGAAGGGCAAGATCATCACCGAGGACGATAAGAAGATGACCGCCTATCACGAGGCGGGGCACGCCATCGTCTGCCACCTGCTTCCGAGCCAGGATCCCGTCACCCGCATCTCGATCATTCCGACCAGTAAGGGCGCCGGCGGCTATACGCTGATGCCCCCTGTCAAGGACGTGGCGTACGAGTTCAAGCACGAGATGGAGGACAGCATCGCCGTCTCGCTTGCCGGTCGCGTCGCCGAGGAACTGATCTTCAACGATTTCAGCGGCGGGGCGTCCTCCGACATCAAGCAGGCGACGCAACTCGCCCGCAAGATGGTCACGGTCTACGGTATGAGCGAGGAACTCGGCACGGTCTGCCTTGCCGGCGAACACACCGGGGACGAAGTCTTCCTCGGACGTGATTTCAGTTCGGGCGAGAACCTTTCCGAAGAGACGGTCGCGAAGATCGACCGCGAGATCCGCCGGATCGTCGGAGAGGGCAAGGATCGCGCGAAGCAACTGCTCCAGGAGAATATGGAGAAACTTCACAAGGTCGCCGACTACCTGATCAAGTACGAGGTCATGGACGGAGCGCAGTTCGCCGCCCTGATGGACGAAAACGCGACCGAAGAGGACGTCGTCGAGATGAACAAGCA
>CACYZS010000092.1 GCA_902778985.1 uncultured Ruminococcus sp. | reverse complement strand
CAGAACGTAGCGATCGGGGACAGGTCGACGCCCTCAAAGCCCATATCCACGGTCAGGGCGACAAGATCGAATTTCGCGGGGTAGAACCGGCGCAGGGCGGCGAGAGAAGCAAGCAGCGTCAGGCTGTCCTTCCCGCCCGAGATCCCGACGGCGATCTTGTCCCCTTCGGCGATCATGCCGTAGTCGTCCACCGCGCGGCGCACGAAACTCAAAATCCGTTGCAGTTCGTTCATACGTACTCCCGGCGGACCGTTCGCGGGCGGCCCGCATAAAATGAAAGGGGGCGGAGCGGTGCGCACCGTCCCAAAGTAACCGAGAAAGGATCGCTCCCGACAGGGAGAGAAAACGATATGGCGATCAGAGTTTACATAGACCAGGGGCACAATCCCCAAAACCCCAACACGGGAGCCGAATGGTACGGTCTGAAAGAACAGGACGTGACCTATCGCGTGGGGCGCGCGCTCTACGATCTGTTACGGAACAATTCCGCGTTCACGGTGCGCCTGTCGCGCCCGACGCCCGAGACCCAACTCGGCACCAGTAACGCGACCAGTCTTTCGACCAGGACCAATCAGGCGAATACCTGGGGGGCAGACCTGTTCCTGTCGATCCACACCAACGCCTCGCTCGACACGTCGGCAAACGGAAGCGAATCGTTGGTCTACCGGATCCCGTCGACGGCGGCGGAGATCGCCCGGTCGATCCAGAGCGAACTGACGGCTCTGACCGGGTTCAAGAACCGCGGCGTAATCGCCCGCCCGGGGCTCTGGGTACTCCGGAAAACCACCATGCCCGCCGTGCTGTCCGAGATCGGCTTCCTGTCCAACCCGCGCGAGGCGGCAGAGATGAACGAGAACCCCGACCTGTTCGCCGAGGGGCTCTATCGGGGGATCGTCGCCTATTACGGCGTTTAACCCCCGGTCTCGTCCGGGTTTTTGATGGGGTTCGTCAGTTCCAGCGTCTCGCAGTGCAGAAACGCTTCCGCGTCGGAAACGCTGTTCGCGGGGAACAGGTGCGACGCGCCGCAGACGGTGCAGTAGACCAGGATCCCGTTCTCGGTCATCGCGGTCTCGTAGGACCCCGAGTGGCAGGGGCAGGAGATCGCGCCGTCGGCTTCCATTTCTTTCACGACGAAGCGAATGATGTCGTGGACCGCCGCGTCGGGAAGCGTCCCTTCGTTCTCGGCTTCTTCCGGCGTCAGATCCTGCAACCGTTCCACCCCGAGCATCCCCGCGAGTTTCGAGATCTCCTGCAACTGGTTCTCGCCCGCCCGGTCGACCTCTTCTTCCGAACCGAGAAAGCCGATGTCCATATTCGTATACGGGCAGTTCAGAAGGAAGAGCCGCTCCCCGAACACGACGCTCTTCGAGACCGTGAAGTGGTGATCCTGCCGGCAGAACAGGCAGGGAACCTCAAAGCGGATCTTCTCTTTATCGGGCGTGGGGATCGCCTGCAGGTGGCTTTTCCCGCAGGGGCATTTCAGGCGGAGCATCCCCGCCGCGGGGATAAAATCGCCGAGCAGCCCCTTGATCAGCGACAGGCAGTCGGGGCAGCGGTAGGCGATCGTGGTCTTTTTGGGTTCGAGTACCATAGTTACCTCTTTTCGGTTCGATTAAAGAGAGGGGATCAGGGCGGAGCGCCGCACGGCTTCCGCCGCGTCGCGTCCCGCAAGGACCGAGATCAGTTCCAGACCGAACTCGTACGCGGCGCCCATCCCGACGGCGGTGGTGACCTTCCCGTCGGTCTCGACGCGGTTCTCGGTGCGGATCGCGCCGGTCAGTTCGCTTTCAAACCCCGGGAAGCAGACCGCGCGTTTCCCCGCCAAGAATCCGCGGTGTCCGAGCACCATCGGGGCGGCACAGATGGCGGCAAGGTGCCCGCCGTCGGAAACCGTTTTTTCGATCAGGCGGTCGACGTCGGACGAGTTGTCGAGGTTCTTCGCCCCCGGCATTCCGCCCGGCAGGATCAGGGTGTCGATCTTGCCCTTGACGTCGCGGGGCGACAGTTGCGCCGTCACGGCGATCCCGTGCGCGCCGGTCACGGTTTTTCCCGTGATCCCGACGGTTCTGACGTCGAGTTTCGCACGGCAAAGCAGATCAAAGGGGACCAGCGCTTCGGTCTCTTCAAATCCGTCGGCAAGCAGGAGCAGGATCATCTTTGGCACCTCTTTTCAGTGGCGGGATTTCATTTCAAGGAACTGGGCGGCGGAGATCAGGACCTCGCGCGGCTTGGAGCCGTTGTGCGGCCCGACGATCCCCATCTCTTCCATACGGTCGATGAAGTTGGTCGCCTTCTGGAACCCGATCCGGAGTTTGGTCTGGATCTTCGAGGTCGAGATCTGTCCGAGATTGACGGCGATCTCGACGGCGGCGATGAACTGCGGATCGCGGAAAATGTCTTCGTCGTCGCCGAATCCGTCCTCGTCCCCGTCGCGCTCGGCGCGCTTGTCTTTCGGGGCGCACTTCTCGGCTTCGCGCTCGATGTTCGCCATGATCTCGCTGTCGTAGGCGGCGCCGTCCGCCATACCCTGTTTTAAGAAACTCGTGACGCGTTCGACCTCGTCGTCGTCGACAAGCGAACCCTGTACGCGGATGGGCTTCGGCGCGCCGACCGGGAAGAAGAGCATATCGCCCTTATCCAGCAGTTTTTCGGCGCCGCCCGCGTCGAGAATGGTGCGCGAGTCGACCTGCGACGCGACGTGGAACGCCAGTCGCGACGGGATATTCGCCTTGATAACGCCGGTGATGACGTCGACCGACGGACGCTGCGTACCGATCAGAAGGTGGATGCCGGCGGCGCGCGCCTTCTGCGCGATCCGGCAGATCGCGTCCTCGACCGCGTCGCGCGCGCTCATCATCAGGTCGTTCAACTCGTCGATGACGATGACGATCTGCGGGAGCGGGGTTCCGCCGAGTTCGGGGTGCTCGCGCACCACCTTGTTGTAGCCCTTGAGGTCACGGACGGCGGTCTGCTCAATCAGGTTGAAGCGGCGCTCCATCTCGCCCACCGCCCAGACCAGGGCGCCCGCCGCCTTCTGCGGCTCGACGACCACCGGGACGAGCAGGTGCGGGATCCCGTTATACACCCCGAGTTCGACCTTCTTCGGGTCGACCAGGATCAGTTTTACTTCGTCGGGGCGCGCCTTGTAGAGCAGACTGATCAAAATCGAGTTGATACAGACCGATTTACCCATACCGGTCGCGCCGGCGATCAGGGCGTGGGGCATCTTCGCGATATCGCCGTACACGGGATCGCCCGTGACGTCGGAGCCCACGCAGACCGTGGTTTTCGACGACGCCTCGCGGAACTTGTCGTTATCCAGCATATCGCGGAGCCGGACGGGGGTGGAATCCTTGTTCGGCACCTCGACGCCGACAGCGGCGACGCCGGGGATCGGCGCCTCGATCCGGATACCCGGGGTGGCGAGCGACATCGAAATATCGTCGATCAGGTTGGTGATACTGCGGATCCGGATCCCCTTTTCGGGGCGGAGTTCGTAGCGCGTGATACGCGGTCCGCGCGACACGTGGTTGATGGTCGCCGTGATGTTGAAACTGTTCAGCGTATCGATCAGGTTTTCGGCGTTGCGGCGGATCTCCTCTTCCGAGGACGCCGACATCTTCGCCTGTCCCGGTTTCAGAAGCGACAGGGGCGGAGGGCAGTAGTCGGCGTAGGGATCCGACGGCTGCGGCGTCATGGTCGAGCGGAGCGGTTCGCCCGCCTCGGGGGAGACCGACGCGTCGGACACCCGACTGGTCTCGATGGTGAGCGACGAAGTCCCGCTGTGCGCGCCGTCGGTGACGTTGCGCTCGGTCACCGTGTAGGCGAACGGATTGCGTTCGGGCACGGCGGGCTGCGGCGTCGGTTGCACAGGCTGCGGGGCAGGCTGCACCGGTTGGGGAGCCGCCTGCGGCGCGGGTTGAGAGATCGGCGAGATCGGCTCCGCCGGACGGGCGTAAGGGGGATTCACGCCGGGCTGTGCCGCGGGCGCGGGAGTTGCGTAAGGCGTCGGCTGCGGGGCTACAGCGGGTTCAACCGGACGCGCCGGAACGTAGGGCGCCTCGGGGCGCGCGACCGGGATCCCGGTCGGTTCCGCCGTCGCCTGCGGAGCAGGGGCGGGGGTCGGCGCCGGTTGCACGGGGGACGTGCCGGGTGCCGAGCGGAAGGTCGGAACGTAGGGGGTTCCGGCTCCCGGAGCGGGAGAGATCCCCGTATTCGATCCCTGCGAACCGTTCGAGAAGGTCGGGCGGTAGGCGGGCGGGATCGGGGTGTGATCGGGAACGAAGGTAGCGGTGGGTTCGACCCTGCGCGGCGGGACGTAGGAGTGCCCGGGATCGGCGGACGGCGCGCGGAGAGGGACGTTCTCTTCGGCGCGCACCGACGGGGGCGGCGTCCGGTTGAATTCCTCCGTGAAGGCGAAACCGGGTTTGCCGAACAGTTCCGCCGCGCTCACCACGTCGGCGTTCCCGCCGTCGGTCGCGGCGTCCGCGCCCGCGGGGGACGAGATCTTGGTGCGCGTCAGAACAAGATCCTCTTCGGGCAGAGGATCGATGCTGATATCGACCTGCGCGCGTCTGTCGTCGGCGGGAGGTTCGGCGATCCCCTTCCGCTCGGCGCCCGTGCGCTCTTCCTTTTCCATTCTTGCCCGGATCTCCGAGAATGATTCGTCCTCGCGGTGGGCGACGGGATAGTAGCCGTCTCCGCCTACGATGGTCGGTTTAGACTGACGGGAACGCATGGGCAACTCCTTTCTTGCTTTCGCCGGCGCCGCCGTCGCCGGATCTTCTCTCCGCTCTCTGGCGGGGAAGACCGCGGCGAACGCGAACCGGCGCGCGGGGGGAAAGAATACGAAATAGATCAGGGGGAATAAACACAGGATAAGAAGGATCCCGGCGGGACCGAACGCCCGTTCGAGCGCCGCCCGGAGCAGGGTACCGACGGCTCCGCCGCCACATAGGTCGGTTCCGCGCGAAAACGCCTCGCGGAGCGGCACGCCCCGACCGAAGATCACCGAGGCGAAGAGAAGAAACAGAAGGGCGAAGACCGCGCGGGAAAGGAAGCGTCCCCGAAAGACGTCTTCCCGCGCGAAAAGCGACAGGAGCGCAAAGAGCGGCGGGATCAGGGCGGCGCCGCACCCGAACAGACCCGCGAGCAGCCGCGTCAGCCGCACACCGAGCAGTCCGACGTCGAACCCGAACCGTTCCCCGAGAAGGCAGAGGGCAAGATAGAGGGCGGCGATCGTCAGCGCCGGCGGCGTAAGAAGCGCCCGTTTCCGGGAGGGGGCTTGGGATCGATCCGGCGTTTTCGGGGTGCGTTTTGCGGGGTGCCCCGCCGGTTTGCCCATTTGCAGTATCCCCCTTTTTACCATATATCATTATTTTAACATATTTCCGCCGCCAAAATCAAGGGGGTG
>CACYZS010000091.1 GCA_902778985.1 uncultured Ruminococcus sp. | reverse complement strand
CTCTTTGACCTCGTTGATCAGCCCGAGGATACGCGACTCGAACTGCCCGCGGAACTGCGTCCCGGCGACGAGCGCCGTCCGGTCGACCAGCCACACCTCGGAACCCTTCAACCGCGCGGGGACTTCCCCGTCGGCAATCTTGACGGCGAGCGCCTCCGCGATCGCGGTCTTACCGACGCCGGGTTCGCCGATCAGGCAGGGATTGTTCTTCTGCCGGCGGCAGAGGATCTGGATCACGCGCGAAAGTTCCCGGTCGCGCCCGATGATGCGGTCGATCTTCCCCTTCTGCGCCCGTTCGGTCAGGTTCTGGCAGTAGGTGGAGAGGAATTTCCGCTTGGGTTCGCGTCCGGGTTTTCCGCTCTGTTTTCCCTCCTCGGGCTTCTTGCGCTGCGGCATCGGAAAACCGAGGTTCTGAAAGATCTTCGGAAGGTCGACGGCGGGCGCGCCGCCGTCCTCCCCGTCGTCGCCCGAAGAGTCGGACAGGGATTCGACCACGTCGGTCATCTCGGAGTTCATCTTTTCGATCGCCTCGTCGTCGAGACCCATCCGCCCGAGCATATCGCTGACGGGCTTGATCCCGATCTCGCGGGCGCAGCGAAGGCAGAGCCCCTCGTTGACCGTCTGATTGTTTTCCATGCGGGTGATGAAGACGACGGCAAGCCGCTTCTTGCACCGCGCGCACATTTGCATTTCCATTGTTTAACCGTACTTTCTGAAAGGTCGCCCGGTCACTTGACCGAGAAGACGAAATCGAGCGGGCGTGTGCCCGACAGATATTTGGCGGCGAAGGTCCGTTCCAGATCGAACCCGGCAAAGAACCCTTCGCTGTCCGCGTAGCGGGCGCCGACGGCGGCGTAGATCGAGAGGATCAGCCACAGAACGAGCACGGCGAACGCGAAACCGAACACGATGCCGAGGATCTTGTTCACGATCACCAGTCCGGGCAGGCTCATGATCTTATGGAGGATCCAGCGGATCAGTCCGAACGCGATCCGGAAGAGGATATACAGGGCGATCACCGCGATCACGACCCCGATCACGTTGGCGACGGGGGACGCGATCTTCTCGGAGATCCCGCGGATCAGAGCCGCGCCTTCGCCCTCGGCGTTGTCGACGATCGCCTGGGTATCGACGTGCAACAGGTCAACCAGCCAGCGCACCACGCGCGGCAGTTCCTTTTCCAAGGTTTCCCCGGTCATCTCCCCGGTGCTCCCGCCGATCGCCTTGGAGAGCGTTTTTTCGATCCAGTCGGCGATGCCTCCGAAGAAGAATCGCTCGCCGATCATCCGCCCGATGGGTTTGGCGAGCAGGATCGCGCAGATCAGCGCGATGATGCGTTTGAAAAATCCCGAGAAAAGGACGCGGACAAAGCCGAGTTTGAACCCGAGGACCACCCCGAGAAACAGTCCGGCGAAAAGAACGCCGTCCGGTATAACGTTGCACCAAGTCATAGAGTAATGTTTTCCTTTCTTTTTCGCGTTCACGCACGCGGAAAGCAAGCGCACGGGGCCATGCCCCGCGTTTTGGCAGTGTATAGTATATCACGAAGCGCGTGGTCTGTCAAGGTGAAGTCAGCGCAAAACCACCGACTCCGCGCCGAGCAGCGCACTGAGCCGCCCGAGCAGTTCGGGGGAGGCGTCGACGCCGTGCGCCGTCCAGTTGGCGTAGGTCTTCTTTTCGAGGTCGTAGAAGACGACCTTGACGCTCCCGAAGGCGTTCTCGATCTCGGAAACCGCCTGTTTCGCCTGGGGTGATTGCAGCGACGGGACGCGCAGGTAAAGCGTCCGTTCGGTCTGCGCCTCCTCGCCGTTCTTACGGAGCGGCCGGACCGACTGCGCGAGGATCTTCGCCCCCGCGCCTTCGCGGCGGTCGATCTCACCCGTCACGGCGACCGCGCGTTCGGGGGTCAAAACAGACCCGACGCGGCGGTAGAGTTTCGGGAAGACGATCACCTCGATCTCCCCCGTCCGGTCGGCAAGCGTGACGAACGCCATCCGGTCGCCGTTCTTGGTCTCCTTCCCGTTGACGGTCGAAACGACGCCGAGGACGGTCACGGTCTGCTTTTCGGTCGCGGGGAGCGCCTCGGAGGGCTCGTCCTCCTCGTCGGGGGAACGGCGGAGTTCGGCGAGCGGGGTGTGCTGTACCCCGGCTTCCTCTTCCGAATAATCGTCGAGGGCGTTGCCGGAGAAGGACATACCGATCGCGTCGCGTTCAAAGGCGATCAGGTCGCGCTTGTCGTATTCGGGCAAACGCGCGTATTCGGTCTTGGGGGCGACCTCTTCCCCGCCGAGCGAGAAGAAATCCATCTGTCCTGAGACGGCGGAGCGCGCCTTGCTCTGCTCGGCGGCGATCAGCCCTTCGCACGCCTCGGCAAGGGTGCGCCTGGTCTCCCCGAGATAATCGAACGCGCCGCACTTGATCAGCGCCTCGATCTGCCGGCGGTTGAGTTCCCTGCCGGACAGGCGGCGCACGAAATCGGCGAAATCCGAAAACGGACGGCGACTGCGTTCGGCGATGACCTGTTCGAGGAATTGGCGTCCGACGCCCTTCACGGCGAGCAGTCCGAAGCGGATCCCGTCGGGTGAGACCGAGAACCCGATCTCTCCCGTCCCGACGTCGGGCGGAAAGACGCGGATCCCGAGCCGGGCGCACTCGGCGGCGTATTCGGCGAGTTTGTCCGCGCGCCCGAGTACCGACGACATCAGAGCCGCCATATACTCGCGCGGATACTTGACTTTGAGGTACGCCGTCCGGTAGACCAATACCGCGTAGGCGGCGGCGTGGTTCCGGTTGAAGGCGTAGTCGGCGAAGGCGGCGATCTCGTCGAAAAGTTCTGTCGCCTTTTCGGGGGCGATCCCGTGCCGGGCGGTCCCGGCGAGGAAGTCGGTCCGCTCCTTTTCGAGAACGTCCGCTTTCTTTTTCGAGATGGCGCGGCGCACCAGATCCGCCCGCGCGAGCGAATAGTCGGCGAGCAGTCGGAAAATCTGCATCACCTGTTCCTGATAGACGATACAGCCGTAGGTGACGTCAAGCACCTGTTCGAGTTCGGGGATCTTGTAGGTGATGGGCTCCTCGCCGTGTTTGCGGCGGATAAAGGTGTCGATCGAGTCCATCGGACCCGGACGGTAGAGCGCGATGATCGCGATCAGGTCTTCAAAACAGGACGGTTTCAGACGACGGAGCGCCTGGCGCATCCCGGTCTTCTCCAACTGGAAGACCCCGAGCGTCTGCCCCGCCGACACCATCCGGTAGACCGCGGGATCGTCGTAGTCGATCTTCGCGAGGTCGAAGTCCGGCGTCTTTTTCCGGATCATGTTCTCGGTCTCCTCGATCACCGACAGGTAGCGGATCCCGAGGAAGTCGAATTTGACCAGTCCGAGTTTGGCGACCGTGTCCATATCGAACTGCGTCACGGTCACGTCGCCGTTCACGGCAAGCGGCACGTATTCGGAGACCGGGCGTTCGGTGATGACGATGCCCGCCGGGTGGATCGAGGCGTGCCGCGGCATCCCCTCGACCTTGGTCGCGACGTCGATCAGGCGGCGCACCTCTTCCGACGAGTCGTAGAGTTCGCGCAGTTCGGGACGCTTCAGCGCCTCGGCGATACTCTCGTCGCGCACGCCGATCTTGGCGGCGACGCGGTCGACGTCGGCGTAGGGCATCCCGAGCGCGCGTCCCACGTCCCGCACCGCCGCGCGGGCGGCAAGCGTTCCGAAAGTCACGATCTGCGAGACGTGATCCTCGCCGTATTTATCCTTGACGTACGCGATCACGCGGTCGCGTTTTTCGTCGCTGAAATCGATATCGAAGTCGGGCATCGAGATCCGCTCGGGGTTTAAAAACCGCTCGAACAGAAGCCGGAATCGGATCGGGTCGACCTCGGTGATCCCGACGCAGTAGGCGACGAGACTCCCCGCGCCCGACCCACGCCCCGGTCCGACCGGGATCCCGTGGGTTTTCGCCCAGAAGACGAAGTCGCGGACGATCAGGTAGTATTCGTTGAAGCCCATCTTGTCGATGACCGACAGTTCGTATTCGATCCTGGAAACGTACTCGTCCCGGGCGTGAAGCGAAAAATCGATCTCGCCGCGTCCGGCGCGCTCGTCAAGCCCCCCGAAGGCAAGATCCTTTAGTTCTTTGGCGTGAGGGATCCCGTTGGTCTCGGGGATGGTCGGCAGCGTATATTTTCCGAAGGTGAAATCGAAATTGCAGCGGTCGGCGATCTTCGCGGTATTCTCGAGCGCGTCGGGCAGATCCGGGAAGAGCCGCTCCATTTCCTCGGTGTTCTTGTAGTAGAACTCGTCGGTCTCAAAGCCGATCGGTCTTCCCTCTCCGACCGTGTGCCCGGTCTGGACGCACAGCAGGATCTGCTGCGTCTCGGAATCGGCGCGGCGGAGATAGTGCACGTCGTTGGTCGCGACGAGGGGGATGCCCGTCCGCTCCGCGACCGTGCGCAGACCGCGGCAGATCATCTGATCGTTTTGCAAACGGTGATCCTGCAGTTCCAGATAGAAGTTCCCCGCCCCGAAGATCGAGTTGAGTTCGTTTGCAGCCTTGACGGCGCCCTCCATATCCCCCGCGAGGATCGCGCGCGGCACCGCCCCCGCCATACAGGCGGACAGGGCGATCAAGCCTTCGTGATAGCGGCGGAGCAGTTCGAGATCGATCCGGGGTTTGGCGTAAAATCCCTCGGTAAAACTCTTCGATACGAGCGCGATCAGGTTGTGATAACCGATCTCGTTTTCGACCAGAAGGATCAGGTGGTTGCCCGAGGCGTCGACGCGCCCCTCTTTGCTGAACCGACCGCGCGGGGCGACGTAGACCTCGCAACCGATCACGGGTTTGATCCCCGCGTTCTTGCAGGCGTTGTAAAACTCGACCGCGCCGTAGAGCACGCCGTGGTCGGTCAGGGCGACGGCGGTATGCCCCGCCGCTTTCGCCGCCTCCGGGATCTCGCTGATCCGGCAGGCGCCGTCGAGGAGACTGTATTCGCTGTGCAGATGCAAATGGACGAAACGGCTCATACGCTTGTCTCCTTTCCGCCATCCGGCGCTTCCCCGTGCTGGGCGCGGTGCGCGTCGGCGATTTTGCAGAGTCGGTGCAGCCGATGGTTCAGCCCCGCGCGGGAGACCGGCGGGACCGCGATCGCCGAGAGTTGCGAGAGCGTCAGATCGGGGTGCGCCAGCCGCAGCCGCGCACTTTCGGCAAGGGCGGGTTCGAGTCCGCCCATCAGTTTGTTTTCTTCGAGGTACCGGATCGCGCGCACCTGCTCGTCCGACGCCGAGATCGCCTTCGCGATATTGTTCGCCTCGCAGTTGGCGAGCCGGTTGGCGCCGTTGCGGATCTCGCGCTCGATCGAGCCGTTCATCAGCCCGAAGTAGAAGTCGCTCTCCCCCATCAGACCGAAGAAATCGAGGA
>CACYZS010000090.1 GCA_902778985.1 uncultured Ruminococcus sp. | reverse complement strand
TCCCCGTCGGCGTCGATCGCGAGCGCCGTGACCGTCAGCGGAGTCTCGACCTCGTTCGTCACGCGTTCGAAAAACTCTCCCTGAAGCGCGATTTTTTCCTTCGGGGTGATATCGGTTTCAGCCCAGCCGAATTTGATCATTTTATGCCTCCAAATTGAAAAATATTTAACAGTATAATTCTATTATATCTTGACGGATAAATCAAGCGTTTTCGAGGGACTTCCAATTGCTTTTCTTGCAATTCTTGAAAAAGCGACGAGAAACCGACGGTATGCGCCGTCCGGGAGGCGAATACCGACGTTTTTCAGCCCGTTTCCGTCTGTTGCGAAAGATGCTCTTTTTTGCAAGCGGTCGGGACAGCATACGACGGGGAACGCCGGATCTCTCCGGCGTCCCCCGAATGATGGTCTGTATTCGATCCGTTCCCCATTCTTTTGCGGATCATTCTTCTTCTGCGATCGGCTCGAAGAGAGCGAGCAGGTCAAGATCGCCGTCGCCCTTCGCCACGACGTGATGGTAAACCGCGTCGGTCGATCTGATGTCGTCGGGATCGCCATCAACGCCCTTGAGATACCACTGAACGAAGCGATATCCTTCTGCGGGCGTCGCGGTGAAGGTCACGGTCTCGCCGGTCTTCCCGAAGGGCACGTCGGGTTCAGCGGTGCAGCCTTCGGTCGAGGAGGTCGCCTTCATACCGAAGACGTTGCGGGTGATGACGGTCTCGGTGTTCTGCGTCTGGTTGCCCTTCTGCGTCCCGTTGTTGTACTCTTCCTCGGTCGGATAGAGCGAGAAGATGTTACCGGTGTACTTCACGTCAACGTTGTAAGTATAGCCGCCGTCGATTTTTTCGACGATGGTCTGCTTCTCGCCGTTGGCGCCGACCACGGTTTTCAGCGAGTAGGTCATACCGGGCGCTCCGTACTGCAGAACGGTGTGAAGCGCGGGCTCCGAGTTTAACGCGTACAGGATCTTGACCGCGGGATAATAGTCGTCGTCCGTGGTCAGAACGGTTCCGCCGTCGTCGACGTAGGTGTAGGACGTAATGGCGAACATCCCGTTCATCAGGTCGCTCTGGTTGATCTGCGGCAGTTGTTCGTTGACCGAAGCGTACACCCACCAGGCGCCGTCCTCCGCCAACTCGTTACGGTAGTTGTAATTGCCGGGGAGATTTCTCTGAACGTAGTCTTCGCTGTTCGAGCCCTCGTTATCGATCGCCTGACGGAGCATACTCGTGCTCGAGTAGTCGGTGATCTCCTTCTGGAAGCGGTAGTTGTAGTAGTTCGCCTTCTCCACGTTGACGCGCAGATACTTGTAGTCAGCCAACACGCGGCAGTTCGGCACGGCGAAGATCCGCCCGTCGATCCGCGCGCCCTCGAAGAACTTCTCGGTCATCTGTTTCTTGATGAGACGGTAATCCTTCGAGTTCAGATCGTCGGTCAGTTCACGCAGACGACCCGCACGGACGAGCGAAAAGAGCATTTCGTAGTTTTCGATGTAAATGATGTCGAACTGGTCTTCGGTGATTTCGGGATAGACCTCGCGGATATCCGAACCGATGCTGCCGGTGGAGGTGGAGTTCGCGGTGATCACTTCCAGGGCGGCGTTCAACTCGCTCTTCGCTCCCTTGATTTCCCCGTTCGCAACGGCGGCGAGAGCGGCGTCGGTGTGCCCCTTGACCGCGGCGGAGACGTCGGCGGTCCACTTCCCGATGGTTACCCGATAGGCGGCGAGAAGCGCGTAGTAATTGGCGTTCGCGGTGATCCGTTCGCCGTCGGTCGAACTATCGGTAAGTTGCTCCACGACCTTCTTGGCTTCGTTCATTTCGGCTTTCGCAGCGGTGCGCACGGCGTACGCAGCCTCGACCGACGTGAACTTGGTCTCAAGCCACGCGGCGTATTCCGCGGCGGTCTTGTTCACGAACTCGACGTGGATATTATAGTTTGCCTCGGTATAGCGGTTGAACTCCGCCTGCATACCCGTAAGCACGACCGGATCGATCGCGGCGTCGGAAACGAGGCAGAAAGAAATGCTGTACAGTTTCTTCTCTTTCAGAGGATGCGACTGCATATAATCCTCGGATTTTTCGAGATCGGTCTTCCCGCATCCCGCCAGAGCGAGGCAAAAGATGCACACGAGAAGAAGCACGGCGAAAACTCTCTTCATCATCGTTCGGTATTCCTTTCCATAAACGGCAGAAATCATACGTATATATTTTACAACAGAAGAGGGCGATTGTCAATCGTTTTCGTAAAATAATCGTCCCCCTCGTCTAGGCGACCGGATCAGACGTCCAGATAGTCCTTCAGGATCTTGGAACGGCTCGGGTGACGGAGTTTCCGGAGCGCTTTCGCCTCGATCTGACGGATACGTTCACGCGTGATGTTGAACCGGCGTCCGACCTCTTCAAGCGTGCGCTGGCGACCGTCCGCAAGTCCGAAACGGAGTTTCAGGACGTCGGCTTCACGCGGCGTCAGGGTGTTCAGAACGGCGAGCAGTTGTTCGCGCAACAGCGCGTAGGACGCCGTTTCGGAGGGCGCGGGGCTGTCGGTATCCTCGACGAAGTCGCCGAGGTGACTGTCCTCTTCCTCGCCGATCGGGGTCTCGAGCGAAACCGGATCCTGCGCGATCTTCATGATCTCGCGGACCTTGTCGGGGGTCATACCGAGTTCGCGCGCGATCTCGTCGGTGGTGGGTTCGCGCCCGTTCTCCTGCAGGAGTTGGCGCGCGGTACGCGAGACCTTGTGAATGGTCTCGACCATATGTACGGGAATACGGATGGTACGCGCCTGATCCGCGATCGCGCGGGTGATCGCCTGACGGATCCACCAGGTCGCGTAGGTCGAGAACTTGTACCCCTTCTGGTAGTCGAATTTCTCGACCGCCTTCATCAGACCGAGGTTCCCTTCCTGGATCAGGTCGAGGAAGTACATTCCCTTCCCGACGTGGCGTTTCGCGATGCTGACGACCAGACGAAGGTTCGCCTCGACCAGTTCGTTGCGCGCCGCCTGATCCCCGAGCGAAATGCGCTCGGCAAGGTAGGTCTCGCGGTCGGGATCGAGCAGCGGGATCTTACCGATCTCTTTCAGATACATACGCACGGGGTCGTCGATCGCAAGACCTTCCTGCGCGAGCATCTTCTCCATTTTTTCGGGCGTGTCGTAGATCTCGGCGTCCTGCGCGGCTTCCTGCGCGGTCTCGTCGTTGTTCAGAACCGAGGGCTCCGCCATCTCGGGCGTCCCGTCGATGCCGCCGTAAAGGCGCTCCATCTGCTCGAGATCGTAGTCGAGATCGTCGAGCGCCTGCATCACGCCGGAATTGAATACGTCGCTCTTCTCCTGATCGACGATATCCTTCACGTCCACTTTGTTATCCTTCATTTATTCTTCCCCTTTCGTATCGGATCTTTTATTCTTCAAAACCTGTTCGAGCGCCGCCATGGGATCGTCGGAGGCGGTGATCTTTTCCTTCGCGACCGCCTCTTTTAAGGCGGCGACGCAGTCGGAGAACAACTTGTCCCCGTTTTCGGTAAGTTGCATCCGGCGGTTGCGCATCCCGAAGATCCGCCCGATCTCCTCGGGGGTAAAGTCCTCGTTCAGCGCGCTGATCTCCCATTCCCCGTCCCCGATCTTATCGCGCACGGCGCAGAAGACGCGGCGGGAAAACGCGGTCAGAAAATCGTCCTCGGTCAAAACCGGCGGATCGCGATGCAGGGCGGCGCGGTAGGTCGGATCGAGCAACAGCAGTCCGAGCACCGTCTCTTCGTTTCGCGCGATCCCGGGGGTTTTGCTGAACTCGGGATTAATCCGGTCCTGATACCCCGTGATCGACTGGCGAAGCGTCTCGCCCTCCTTCTTTTTGTAGGTCCGGCGGTTGCGCGCAAGCGCGCGCTCCACGTCCTCGCGGACCGATTTGGCGGGGATCGAGAACTTGTCCGCCACGACGCCGATATATACCTCGCGCTCGGCTGACGACGGGAATCCCGCGATCGCCTCACGGAGTTCGGCGAGCGCCCGGATCTTCTCCTGCGGATCGTTCAGGGCGTATTTGGAGAGGATCTTGTCGAGCGTATAGTCGAATTTCGACTGACTGCCGTCCAGGACCTTGCGGAACGCGTCGGCGCCCGCCGCCCGGATATACTCGTCGGGATCCTTGACGCCAGGAAGGGACGGGAGCCGGAGTAACGTGACCTCGACGCCAACTTCTTCGAGCAGTTTCATCGCCTTGTCGGCGGCGTGCCTGCCCGCCTCGTCCATATCATAGGAGATCACGACGCGTTTGGTGTAGCGCGACATGATCCGCGCCTGATCCTGTGTGATCGCGGTGCCGAGCGTCGCCACCGCCTGCGGGAAACCCGCGGCGTGCATGGCGATCACGTCCATATACCCCTCGCAGAGGATCAGCCGTTCGGCGCACTCGCCGCGGGCGAAATTCAGAGCGAAGAGGTTGCGCGTTTTCTTGAAAACGGGCGTGTCCGACGTGTTGAGATACTTCGGTTTGGTATCGTCGAGCACCCGTCCGCCGAAGGCGATCACGTTGCCCGTGACGTCGATGATCGGGAACATGACGCGTCCGCGGAAATAGTCGTAGAGGTTCCCCGTCTTCTCGCTTCTTCTGGCGAGCGCCGCGGCGACCAGTTCGTCGTCGGTGTAGCCGAGCGAGCGGAGGCGTTTGGTGAGCGTGTCGAACGTGTTCGGCGCGTACCCGAGACCGAAGTGGTTGACGGTCGCGCGCGCCAGCGCGCGTTTGCCGAGCAGGTATTCCCTTGCCGTCGCGGCTTCGGGATTGTCCTTAAACAGTTCGTCGTGGAAGAAGTGCGCCGCCTCGCGGTTCATTTCGAGCATCCGCTTCCGGTCGAAACGCGAGCGGGTCTCGTGAACGTCGGTGTCGATGACCGTGATCCCCACCCGCTTCGCCAAAAACTCAACGGCGTCGGGATAATCGAGGTTCTCGATCCGCCTGACGAAACTGATGGCGTCGCCCGCGGCGCTGCAGCCGAAACAGTAGAAACTGTTGGTACCCTGGAACACGGTGAACGACGGGCTTCGCTCGCTGTGGAACGGGCAGAGCCCGACCATATTGGAGCCGGCGCGTTTCAAGGTGACGTAACCCGAGATCAACTGCACGATGTCGGTGCGCGCAACGATCTCCTCAATGACTTCCTTCGGGATCATACGGCTCCCCCTCTCCACACGTCGGGAATGAAGAGCCGGCGGAACAGGTCAACGGCGTAGCGGTCGGTCATGCAGGAAATGAAATCGGCGACGCTGGTTTTGATCCCGTCCTCCTCGGCGATCTTCCGGTACAGGGGCGGAAGTTCGTCGGGGCGCTCGGTATAGTACCCATAAAGCGAGACCAGAAGGTCCTTCGCCTTGTGTTCCTCGACCTTCGCGGCGGAATTGATGTAGACGCGCTCGGTCAAGAACGCGCGGAGACGTTCG
>CACYZS010000089.1 GCA_902778985.1 uncultured Ruminococcus sp. | reverse complement strand
GCGCTTCAGCGTGTCGGACAGTTTCAGACCGACGGCGGCGGAGGTGGGGCTGACGTGCTTGAAACTCGCGACGGCGGGAAGCCCCAGCGCTTCTTTCAGTTCCTTGACGAGCTGCCAGGAGTTGAAGGCGTCGAGAAAGTTGATGTAGCCGGGTCTGCCGTTCAGAATCTCGATCGGCAGGTCCTCTCCCCCGCGCATATAGATCTTCGCGGGTTTCTGGTTGGGGTTGCAGCCGTATTTCAGTTCAAACTCTTTCATTTCGTTCTCCTCTTTCTTTCAGGCGTTCTGGTTGATGAGCCGTTTTTCCTCTTTGCCGCTCGCGAGGTCGGTATAGCGGACGAAGAGGCTGATGCGGTTGTCGTGGTTCAGCGCGTCCCAGAGAGACTTGGTGAAGGCGTCGATATCGTTGCCGATCGCGACGCGTTCGGGTTCGCCCTGGAAGGTCGGGAGCGGCGCGCCGTCGCCGACGTAGGTGTGAATGAAGTGCCCGAGCCCGGGAAGCGCGGTGTAGGAGAAGGTATAGCGGTTGCAGGCGGTCCCCTCCGCGTCTGCGCTCTTCAGAATGCTCATCTCGTAGGAGAAGTCCTTGTTCGAGAAGGTGAGGATGCCGCTGATACGCGGGGTGAAGTTCGGGGAGTCGGGCTCAAACGAACGGGTCTCGAGCGCCGTCTTGAAGGATTTGCCCTCGGCAAGCCCCTCGTAGATGGTATCGGTCTGGTCGCCGTTGGTGACGATCAGATTGTTCTTGTAGTTACGCTCCGCCGCGTAGATGATCAGCGACGGATCTTCGACAAGAGAGGCGTCGAAGGGTTCGGTGAAGAGCGCGCCGTCGCGCTCGACGAAAATGCGGTTCCGGCTGTTGCGGCTGCGCCCCATGATGAAGTAGGCGGTCACGGCGGACTTGCCGTCCGCGCTCTTGCCGATCACGATGCCGCGACCGACGTAACTGTTGTCGCGGATCAGTTCCGCGATGTCGTTGATCCCGTAAATGTTCATTTCAGTTCTCCTTATATCTGATTTGTTCGGATACCAGTTCGACCGCGGCGGGCAGGATCTTCCATTCCGCCAGCCGCATCACGCGCTTCTGCAGGGTCTCGGGGGTGTCGGTCTTTAAGATTTTGACAGCTTTCTGCAAAATGATCTCTCCCCCGTCGGGGATCTCGTTGACGAAGTGCACCGTCGCCCCCGTGACCTTGACGCCCCTTATGAGCGCGGCTTCGTGGACGCGAAGACCGTAAAAACCCTCTCCGCAGAACGAGGGGATGAGCGACGGGTGGACGTTTATGATCCGGTGGTCAAAATCGCGGGTGAAGTCCAGAGAGAGGATCGAGAGGAAGCCGGCTAAAACGATCAGGTCTACCTTGTACTCGTTCAGTACGCGGCGGATCTCACGCTCCATGCCTTCCTGTCCGCCGCACTCCTTTTTCACGAAGGTCGCGGTCGGGATCCCGGCGTTCTCTGCGCGGGTAAGCGCGTAGGCGCCCGCCTTGTTCGAGACGACCAGAACGATCTTTCCGTTCTTGATGATCCCGGACTTTTCGGCGTCGATCAGCGCCTGCAGGTTGGTGCCGCCGCCCGAAACGAGGACGGCGATCCGTGCCTTATCCCTCATTCTTTTCGCCTCCCTCGGCGGGGGTTTCGGGGTTTTCGTTCGTTTGATCCTTCTTTTTCGCGGCAAGGGCGCCGAGGACGCCGAGCAGCGGGAGGATCACGCTTCCGATCGAGTTGCCGAGCACCGCCGCGATCTCAAACGTGGCGATCTTGGCGTCCGCGATCCCCGACGCGCCGAAATAGAACATATCGGCGATCGAGTGTTCAAATCCGGCGAGGATGAAGACCGGGATGCCGAAGAGCACGCCGATCGGGCTCTTCTTGGAACGGAAGATCTCGACGGCGATATACATCAGGACGCCGCAGAAGATCGCGCGGATCAGGGTGGAGCCGAAGGACTGGTCCAGTTTGGCTTGGCAAATGGCCTCCGCCCGCTCCCCGAGGTTGGGGATCGCGCGCCGGATCAGCATCCCGACCGGGAAGGTCACGGCGAGGTTTGCGCAGAGTCCGATCCCGAGCATCGCGAGGTTCTTCGGGGAGTGATCTTCGACGAGGTAGCCGATCTTGCCCGTGTAGAGGTAAAGACCGAGGTAGCAGATCGAGAGCAGCGCGACCGAAAACAGGATCGCACCGTAGTACTTGTTGTCCCCGCAGGCAAGAAACACGCTCCCGCCGATCGAGATCATGATCGCGGCAGAGACGCCGCCGGTTAAGGTTTTCAGCATATTCTGATCTTTTCGGCGCCGCGCTCGATCCGACCGATCACGTAGGCGTCCTCGCCCGCGTCTTTCAGGATCTTCAGCGCCGTATTGACCTCCTTTTCCGGGACGACGACGCTCATGCCGACGCCCATATTAAAGGTGTTGAACATATCGCGCTCGGAAATGTTGCCGGTCTTTGCGATCAGGTCGAAGATGGGAAGGACGCGCACCGACTTGCGGTCAATCACCGCAGTCAGTCCGTCGGGAACGCTGCGCGGGATATTCTCGTAGAAGCCGCCGCCCGTGATGTGGGAGATGCCGCGGACCGCGACCTTCTCGAGCAGGGCGAGAATGGGTTTGACGTAGATCTTGGTCGGGGCGATCAGCGCGTCGCCGAGCGACTTGCCGCCGAGTTCCGCCCGGGGCGAGGTCAGGTCGCAACGCTCGACGTCGAAGACCTTGCGCACGAGCGAGAAACCGTTGGAATGCACGCCCGACGAGGGCAGCGCGATCACGACGTCGCCCGGCTGCATGGTCGTGTTGTCGATGATCTTCTTGCGGTCGACGATCCCGGTGCAGTAACCGGCGAGGTCGTACTCGTTCTCGGGATAGAAGCCCGGCATTTCGGCGGTCTCGCCGCCGATCAGCGCGGCGCCCGACTGCACGCACCCATCCGCGACGCCCGACACGATGTCGGCGATGCGTTCGGGCACGTTCTTGCCGCAGGCGATGTAGTCGAGGAAGAACAGGGGTTTCGCGCCGCAGCAGATGACGTCGTTGACGCACATCGCGACGCAGTCGATCCCGACCGTGTTGTGCCGGTCGAGCAGAAACGCGAGTTTCAGTTTGGTGCCCACGCCGTCGGTGCCGCTGACCAGGATCGGTTCGGTGATACCGGTAAGGTCGGGGGCGAACAGTCCGCCGAACCCGCCGATGCCCGAAACGACGCCCGGGGTGGTGGTACGCTTGACGTGGCTCTTCATCAGATCGACGGCGCGGTAGCCGGCGGTGATGTCCACGCCCGCGTCGGCGTACGCCTTGGATCTCGAATTCTCAATCATCGTTCTTCTCCTTTCCGTTCCAGCAGTAGGTGCAGAGTTTGCATTTCGGAAGTCCGATCGCGTCGGCAAGTCCGTCGAGCGTCTGGAAGTCGACCGACGCGAGGTGCATCTTCTTGCAGATCGCCTCCCGCATCGCTTTTCCGCGTGCGGTCGAACCGTCGCTGTACTCGTCGAGGTGCTTTAAGCCCTCTTCCCCTTCGAGTTCGACGATGACGTTCCGGGTAAGCAGTTCCATATCCCCCGTGGAACGGGTAAAGTTCAGGTATTTGCAGCCGTACATGATCGGCGGGCAGGCGGAGCGCATATGCACCTTCTTCGCGCCGCTCTCGTAGAGGAATTCCACCGTTTCGCGGATCTGAGTCCCGCGGACGATCGAGTCGTCGACGAAGAGCAGTTCGCGTCCCTCGATCAACTCGTCCACCGGCACCTGCTTCATGCGGGCGATCCGGTTGCGCTCCTTCTGGCTCGACGGCATGAAACTGCGCGGCCAGGTCGGGGTGTACTTGATGAAGGGGCGGGCGAACGGAAGGTGGCTTTTATTCGAGTAGCCGATCGCGTGCGGCGTTCCGGAGTCGGGCACGCCCGCGACGAAGTCGACGTTCGGCAGGTTGCCGTTCTTCTCGTCGTTTTCCGCCATGATGCCGCCGTTGCGGTAGCGCATCGCCTCGACGTTCACGCCCTCGTAGGTCGAGGTCGGGAAGCCGTAGTACGACCAGAGGAACGAGCAGATGTGCATCTCCTCGTAGCCCTCGAAGAGCACCGTCAGCCCGTCCTTGTCGATCTCGACGATCTCGCCGGGGCGCAGATCGTAGGCGTTCTTGTAGCCGAGTTTCTCGTAGGCGAAATGCTCGAACGAAACGCAGTAGCCGTCGCGGCTCTTGCCCACGCGGACCGGGAGCCGCCCGTCCTTATCCCGCGCCGCGATGATGGTACCGCGGTCGGTCAAAACCAGGATCAGCGCCGTTCCGTCGATCTTCTCCTGCGCGTAGCGGATCCCCTCGACGAGGTCGCCCTTGCGGTTGACGTAGGCGCCGACCAGTTCGGTCGAGTTGACCGTCCCGCCCGACATGGCGTTGAGTTGCCCGCCGTTCTCGCGCAGGTAGGCGCAGGTCAATTCCTCGGCGTTGTTGATGACGCCGACGAACGAGAGCGCGCAGACGCCCCAGGTCGAACGCATCAGCAGCGGCTGGGGATCGGTATCGTTGATCATACCGATCGCCGCCGTGCCGTCCATCTCTTCGAGAATCCCCTCGAACTGCGTGCGGAAGGGGGCGTTCTGAATGTTGTGGATCTTTCTCTGGAACCCGGTCTCGGGCGAGAACGCCGCGATACCGGCGCTCCGCGTGCCGAGGTGGGAATGATAGTCGGTCCCGAAGAAGACGTCCGAGAGGACGCTCTTCTTGCCGACCGCACCGAAAAAGCCGCTCATGATCCGATCAGATAGCCGAGAAGAAGAGGTCGGAGAGCGTCATGGGGTCGATGTACTTGCCGTCCTTGTAGACGCGCATATTGCCCGACGCGATCTCGTCGATCAGCATGACGTTGCCGTCCTTGTCGTAGCCGAACTCGAATTTGATGTCGTAGAGGACAAGCCCCTTGGCGGCGAGGTCGTCGGCGACGATCTTGGTGATCTTTTTGGTCATATCCTTGATCTCGTCGTACTGTTTGCCGGTCATGACGCCGAGGACTTCAAGCCCGTCGCGGGTGACCAGCGGATCGCCCTTCTCGTCGTTCTTGAAGGTCATTTCGACGTAGGCGGGGAGATCGGCGCCCTCTTCGACGTATTCGCCGTAGCGGCGGAAGAAACTGCCGACCGCCTTGTAGCGGCAGATGACCTCGAGCCCGTGACCGAAGACCTTGCCCGGCACGACTTCCATCGTCGTATCGGCGAGGTTGGCGTTGACGTAGTGGGTCTTGATGCCGGCGGCGTTGATCTTCTCGAAGAAGTAGATCGACATCCGCAGGTTGACGTCGCCGACGCCCTCGATGGTCAGACCGATCGAGTTCTCACCGGGATCGAACACGCCGTCCTTGCCGGTGCAGTCGTCCTTGAATTTCAGAAGGTAGTTGCCGTTGTCGAGCGCGAAGACGTTTTTGGTTTTCTCGGTGTAGAGCAGTTTCATGGTGGTT
>CACYZS010000088.1 GCA_902778985.1 uncultured Ruminococcus sp. | reverse complement strand
GCGTACCAGCATCCCGGCGTCCCGCCGCAGTTGCCCCAGAAGAGATACGCCTTCCCGTCCGCGTTGTATTCCAGACCGATGCCGCCGGTCTCCTGATTGGACGCGAGGTTGACGTAAAGGTTATCGTCGTATTTCGCCGTTTTGCTGCCGCCTCCGAGCACCGTATCCGACACCTGCCCGATCCACTCGAAGGTAAAGCCGGTCTCCATCACGTCGTAGTAGTCTGCGATCCCGTCCCAACAGTAGGCGTCGTCGCCATCAAACCCTGCGTAATAACCGCCGCTGCCGTCGCTTGTGACGGTCGGCTCGTTCTTCTGCGTCAGCGCCTCGCCTGTCAGCAGATTGCGCGCGACGCCCTGGTTATCGAACCCGAACGAGAAGACGTCGGGGGCGGGGTTGCCGCCGTTATCGGGCGGCGTGTGCACGGCGAGCGTCAACGGTGCGCTCATCACGCCGTACGCGTTGTAGGCGTACACCCGGACGGTATAGTCCGTGTCGGGATCGAGATCCGAGAAGGACGCCGTGACCTCGGGGAGCGGATATTTCTGCTGTCCGCCCTGCCGGTAGACGGTCTTGACGAGGTTCCCGCCTTGCAAAATGTCCGCGCGGTAACTCCGCACGTAATCGGGGCAGGTCGCGTTCGGGATCGAGACGCGCACCGACTCGTAGGACGCCGAAAGGAGCGTCAGCGGTTCGGAGAACACAGGCGCCTCGGAGTTCGCCTTGCGCTCGGCGGTAAAGGTGAACGCCTCGGGATCGCCGACCGAATCGATGATGACCGGTTCGAACAGGAAACGGTCCGCATCCGCGTCGTAATACCGGAGTCGGATCACGTTGTTCGCGTCGACCTCGACGATGGTATAGACCGACGCGTACCATTCGGCGTGTTCAAAGTATCTGCCCAGCATCACGTACTGATACCCGCCGTGCAGATCCCGCCGGAAGTAACTGCTGCGCGTCGTGCCGTCGCCTGTGTAGAAGGGACTGTCGTCATAGGCGAGCGTCCCGGTGTTGATCGCGGTAAAGTTGCCCTGCCACACCGATTCGGGATCGCAAGCGGGTGCGTGCGTATGCCCCGACATATAAACGACCTGCGGGTATTTGTCGAGCACCGCTCCGATATCGTCGGTGGGATAATTACTCTCTCGGATACTGCCGAGGCAGGTTTCCCAGACCGGAACGTGCCCGTAAACGAAGATTGGCTTTCTCCCCGTCGGGTCGCTCGCGACCGCCGCGGCGATCTGCTGATCGAGCCATTCCGCCTTGGATGCCGTGTAGCCGCGACCGCCCTTACAGTCGGACGCGAACCCGATAAAAGTGTAGCCATTGATGACGTGAACGCTGTCGACGTCGTAACCGAAATAGTCCTCAAACCGGTTGTAGGTCTTCGAGAAATTGGAATTGTTCGAGACAGAATCCTCGCCGGGGTTGCGAAACTCGTGGTTCCCGAGGCAAGCAAGGAGCGCCGTACCGGGGCGCAGATTTTCGTCGACGACGCCAAAGAACGCGTCGTACTGCCCGGTCGTTCCCTCGTCGGTATAGTCCCCGACCAGAACCACGGCGTCAAGCGCGTCGTACGCTTCCCCGTCCGCGTAGTTATAGGAGGACGCGAAGAGCCGTTCGGTCATCAGCGCAGAATGCGCGACCTCTTCGGTCGTCGCCTTCTCGGACGCGCCGGCGTCGTTCAGGACGCGCGTGTGCACGTCGGACGTCAGGGCGAAGCGAAGGACCGGGATGAATTCACCGTTGTCGAGGGCAAAGGCGTAGCGGACGGTGGTGCTCCGCGCGGTCGCGTACCGGATCCCCGAACCGTCCTCAACGAAGGCGTTGACGTAGATCCGCTCTCCAAACGACGCATGCGGAATGTCGGTGATCTTGACCGCTACCCAATACCGCCCGGCAGGCGCGGGAACGCTCTCTCCGTCCGCGCGGACCGCCGAGTAGACCGTCGCGGTCTCGTGAACGTAACAGTCTTCCCCGCCGACCGTCGGATTTTCGTTCGAATTCGAGAAAACGAACCCGACGCGGGTGTAGTCGAGCGAGCCGACCGTGAACAGAAACCGCAGCGAAGTGTTCTCCGAGTCTACTGTATCGCCCGAGGTCGTCTGAAAACAGAGATCCCGGATCTCTTCCGCCGGGGCGGCGGAACTACGGAAGAACGGGAACACAAGGGCGGTCAGCATAACAAGGAAAAGAACCCAAAGGACGGTCCTTCCCTCTTTCATTTTGGCATGGGTGACGTGCATTTTCTTAAACGTCTCCTTATCCGGTCGGCGTCGCGCGTCGTTTCCGGTCAGTTTGCTTTGGATAACAGTTCGTCCCGCTTTTGCAGGATCGCCGAAACGAGCGGACGGTAATCGGTCACGGTCTTATTCCGGAAGAGTTCGGTGATCTCGGTGATCGGAGCGGAAAGGGGCGTCAGAGCGAGGTTCGCCGTCACGCCTTTCAGGGCGTGCGAAAGTTCAAACCCCCGGGCAAGATCCCCTTTTTCGGCGACCTCGCGCAATTCGTCGAACGCGGGATCGCGGATCGCCTTGTCCACCAATCGAAGGTACAGGGACTCCATACCGACGCATCTTTGCAGTCCTTCTTCGACGTTTGCGCCGAACGCGCGGAGCGTGTCGAGTGTCAGCATATCAAGCCCTCCTTCACACGTTCGCCGGCTTCCCGGTCGAGAGCCGGTCGCAAATGAACTTTTCAAAGTCGACGGCGGGTTTCGGCGGGGAGAAATAGTACCCCTGGACCATATCGCACCCCATTTCGCGCAGGGTGTTCAACTGCTCCGCGGTCTCGACGCCCTCGGCGATCATGGGGACCGACAGGGTCTCGGCGATCTCGACGATCACTTTCAGCATCCTGAGGTTCCCGTTCTCGCGGAAGACGCTCCGGATGAAGACCATATCCAATTTGAGAACGTCGATCGGTAGCGTGGCGATCATATTCAGAGAGGAGTAGCCCGAGCCGAAATCGTCCATTTCGATCACGAACCCGATCTCGCGCAGGCTGTTCACCGTCGAGATGATCTGCCGCGCGTTCTCGGTGTAGGCGGATTCGGTGATCTCAAGGTGCAGATCGCCGAAATCAAGCCCGCCTTTGATCACGAGGTCACGAAGCGTTTCGACCAGATCGGGGTCGAGCATATCGATCCGCGAGACGTTGACCGAAACGGGAACGGTGCGCCCGTATTTCTTTTTCCATTCGGCGATCTGCAATACGGTCTCCCGCCAGACGTAGCGGTCAAGCATACGGATCAAGCCGTTGTTTTCAAACAGCGGGATGAATATACCGGGGGAAATGACGCCGAGTTCGGGGTGGATCCACCGCACCAGCGCCTCAGCGCCGCAGAGGACCGGCTTTTCGGGGCGAACGTCGTACTTCGGCTGGAAATAGACCGAGAACTGCTTCCCGTCGATCGCCGCCTGAAACTCGTCGAGCAGACGCTCGGCGTAGATCTCCTTTTCGTGCATGGCGTTGTCGTAGAAAGCGATACACTCGGTGAAACTCCCGCGGACGGTATCGGCGGCGATCTTCGCCCGGTCGAAACGCGTCTGCATCTCGACCGTTTTTTCGGCTTCGGCGCAGACGCCGAGGCGGATGCGGATCCGCCCCTTGTCGTCGCCGCAGGCGGCGGTGACGATCGCGTCAAGAAACGCCTGATAATCCGTCAGATGCGGGCAATAGACGAGGAACATATCGGCGCTGCGGCGGCAGGCGATCCCGCCCGACGCCCCGACGAGGGCAACGATCGCCCGTCCGATCCGGATCAGGACTTCGTCAGCGTACTGCTTTCCGAAGCGTTCGTTGACCATCTGGAAATGGTTGACGTCCAGGACCAGCGCGTCTGTCGCAACGTCCGGGTTGTAGACGTCGTACTGCGCGGCGTAGCGGTAGAAATACTCCCGCGTATAAAGCCCTGTCAGGTGATCCCGTTCGGTGTCGCGGATCAGGTCGCGGTCCTCGGAAAGTTCGATGGTCCGCCGGACGCGCGCCTGTACGACCTTGGGAATGGGATAGGGTTTCGGAATGAAGTCGATCGCACCGAAGTTCAGGCATTCGACCTCGGCTTCCTTATCCGACGTCAAAACGATCACGGGGATCTTCGCAGTCCGCGGATCTTCCTTCATTTCGCGCAGGATGTCAAGACCGTGCCGATCGGGCAGGTTCAGGTCGAGCAGGACGAGGCTGATCTCCCCTGCCAAGCGGCGAAGGACCGCCTCTGCGTCCGCGCCCGACACGGCGTTGATCACCTCGTATTCGGGCTCCAGCATCGCGGTCAGGATCTCGCGGTTGACAAACTCGTCCTCGACGACAAGGATCTTCCGTTTTCGCGCGGCTCCGGGTTCTGCCGGCATTTCGGTTTTCGGGATCGCATCAATCATAGGTTGATCTCCCTTGCTTGTTCTCTGTCCGGCGTCGCCGGCGGTTTTTTTATTGACTGTTTTACTCTAAACTTCCGTACATTCCGACGGCTTGGTCGATGGTCAGTTCCCCTTTCCCGACCTTGAACGCCGCATTGCGGATCTGGACGGTCAAAGGATCGGTGATGCCGATCATTTCGGGAGAAATGGTGCGGCTCGCAGGCACTTTGCCGAACGGAGCGTACACCGTATCGAACGACAGGTCCGCCGTCGGCGTCACCAGACGCTTCACCGACGCCATCTGGTTCAGTTCCTTCTTCGAGATCAGGAACCGCATGAACTCGTTGGTCATCTCCAGGTTGTCGCAATCCTTGTTGACCGAGAACTCGACCGACGGGCTGTCGATGAAGTACCCGCCCTCGGCAGTCGAGGGGATCGGCGTGAACGCGTAAGCAAACGGCGCGTTCGTGAACGCCTCGGACTGGCTCTCGCGTTTCTTGGTACCGGACACGGTGTCCCCCGCACAGATCATCATCGGCACGTCGCCCTCAAAGAAGCGCAGGATCACCTTGGTATAGTTGTCGCCGATCTTGTCGCACTCGGAAAGACCCACGCAGCCGCTATCGATCAGTTGCTTGACCGCTTCGAGCGCCGGGCGCATATATTCCCCCGCCGCGGGATCAAGCGCGTTCGCCTTCGCGAGTGCGTCGGGATTATCGGCAAGCGTGGCGGCAAACATCGGATAGGCGACCGTGTACATCAGGCAACTGGACGCTTTCTGACTATACCCCATCATGGGGCTGGCATAACCCTTTTCCTTGAACGCCGCGCAAACCGCCGTCAGTTCGTCCCACGTGGTCGGAACGGAAAGCCCTTCCTTTTCAAAAAGGTCGTAGTTCACCAGCATACCGTAGGTACGCGAGAAAACCGGGACCATCAGCACGCGGTTCTCCGCGTCGCGGTTGATAAGACCCGAGCGGATGCAGCCGAGATTCAGTTTCAGGGCGGGATCCGACAAGTCTTCCATGTGGGCGAAGACCGCGTCGTATTTCCGGTTCCCGATCATACCGGCGTTCTGTCTCCATAGTTCCATCAATAAGCTGTTAT
>CACYZS010000087.1 GCA_902778985.1 uncultured Ruminococcus sp. | reverse complement strand
TGACGAGGCGGGAACGGTCTATGAAAACGAGTACGTTCTCCCGCTTCTCTTCCGCGCCGCCGCGATCCCCGACCAAACTCTTCTGACCGGAATCAACGCGACGCCCTATTCGCGGGTCAACGCGGTGTTCCGCATCCTGACGGGCGACGATACGCTTTCGCTCTACGTCCCTGCGCAGATCGACTCGGTCGCGACGCCCTACTGCACCCCCGTCGACTCGGAACACCCCGGCTACTCCGGATATGAACGCAACTCCTCGAACGGGGTCGCCTCCCTCCGGTATACCGTAACGGTCAGCCGGGACGGTCCGCTCTTCTGCTCCTTCCCGACCGAATATCCCTTGACAAACGCCGATATCAAGGTCAACAACACCACGATCGGACACGCCTATACGGAGACCGAGACCGAAGAGTACGACGAGAACGGCGAGATCGTCAAAGAGATCTCGACCAACGCCTTCTTCCTCGGCAACTTCTCCGCGGGCGAGACGGTCACGGTCGCCATTTCGTTCGGTTCGGGCGTGGACGGGACCGTGTTCCATCTTCCCGACGATACCACCTTTATCTACGAGATCGACTTCGCGGCGACCGAACGGGCGTTCGCGATCCTGACGGCGGATTCCGACGGGATCTCTGCCAAGGGCGACGCGCTGGTCGCCAAGCCGTCCGGCGATACCGCCCTTCCCTTCGTCGTTTCGACCGTCCCCGCGTCCCTCACCCGGACGAGCGGCGCCGATACGCCCTCGTTCCTCGGCTATTTCGCCGCCGGGAACGCCGAGGGGACGAACAGAGTTACCTTCGCCCCCGCCCTCGGCGGGACAGGCGTCTACCTGCTCTCGCTTCTCGGGGTGCTCCTGCTCTTCGCCCTGCTCCTTCTGGAAGCGGCGGCGGACCGGGGCGCGAAGATCCCGTTCTTTACCCGTGCGGCGGGCGGATATGCGGGGGACAAATCGGTATGATCATTCGCTTTTCCGTCGGGGACACGCTCGAAATGAAAAAGGAACACCCCTGCGGCGCGCGCCAATTCCTCGTCAAGAGGATCGGCAGCGATATCCGGATCGTCTGCCGCGGCTGCGGACGCGACGTGACCGTCCCGCGCATCAAACTGGAAAAAGGGATCAAACGCGTCATTCCCGGAGAACAGACAGAAAACTGACCGAATACGCGAAAAGAGAAAGGGGGTGCGGATATGAACGATCAACCGTCGACGCTCGACGGCGATCTTCTTCCCGTCGAAGAGAAGAAGAGCAAATTTCGCGCCGCTCTCTGCCGTTTCGGGGGATGCTGCCGCGCGATCTACCGCCGGCATCCGCGCCTGATCTATCTGTTCTGCTTTCTTCTCCCCGCGGTTCTGATGTTCTTCGTGCACGCCTCGTTCGGCGTGTATCCCTTCGGGGAAAACTCGATCCTCGTCCTCGATATGAACGCGCAGTACGTCATGTTCTTCGAGGCGCTCCGCCGAGCGGTCTACGG
The DNA here is from genome assembly GCA_902778985.1 of uncultured Ruminococcus sp. Taxonomy (GTDB): domain Bacteria; phylum Bacillota; class Clostridia; order Oscillospirales; family CAG-272; genus UBA1740. The sequence goes on along the minus strand of CACYZS010000087.1, from coordinate 4,036 downwards.
GGATACGTCCCTGCTCTACTCCTTCTCGCGCAACCTCGGCGGCGAGTTCCCCGGTATCTACGCCTACTATCTCGCCAGTCCGCTCTCGTATATCGTCGCCCTGTTCCCCAAACGCAACATCCTCGAGGCGCTTTACACGCTCTACGTCGTCAAATGCGGTCTTTGCGGGCTGACTTTCTCGTTCTTTTTGAAGAAGATCTTCAAGACGAGCGATTTCACCACTCTGGTCTTCTCGTGCTGCTACGCCCTCTCGGGATACGCGATGATCATGCAGCACAACACCATGTGGACCGACTGCGAATACCTGCTCCCCGTGATCTGCGTCGGCGTCTACTCCCTTGTCCGCGAGCGGAAGTACAAACTCTACACCCTCTCGCTCGCCGTCGCGATCTTCTCGAACTACTACATCGGATACATGATGTGTATCTTCATGTTCCTGTTCTTCTTCTACTGCTATTTCAGCCAGACGAAAGAGGAACGGAACCCCCGCGGGGAGAAGGCGCATTTCGTGCGGGCGCTCGCGCGCATGGGATTGTTCTCCGCGATCGCGCTCCTGCTCGCCTGCATCATCATCCTTCCCGCCTACTATTCCCTGCAATTCGGGAAAAACGAGTTTTCCAACCCGACCTACGAGTTCACGTCGAAATTCAAACTGTTCGATCTGCTCGGTATGTTCCTCTTCAACGCGTACGACACGGTGCGCCCCGCCGGGATGCCGGTCCTCTACTGCGGGATCCTGACGCTTCTGCTCCTTCCCCTGTTCTTCGTCTCGCGGCGCTTCCGCGTACGGGAACGGCTGGCGGCGGCGCTGATCGTCCTTTTGATGCTCGCGTCCTTCTCGATCAAATATTTCGACCTGATCTGGCACGGGATGCAGGCGCCCAACTGGCTGAACTACCGATACAGTTTCATGCTGATCTTTCTGCTCGTCGTTTTCGCCGCGCGCGCGTTCGACGGGCTCGGGGAACGATCGCCGCGCCGTGTCACGCTGACCGGGATCGCGGTCCTGATCGGGGCGTTCCTGTTACAGGCGTTCGGGATCAAGTACGTTCACGATTTTTCCGGTATCTATCCCGATATCGCCCTGATCGTCCTCTACTGCGTTCTGGTCGCCCTGATCGTCCGACCGCGCAAACGCAAGGCGCCGTTCTTCCGCGGACTGCTCGCAGTCCTTGTCTGTATTGAACTCTTCGTTTCGGCGCTCCTCAACCTCGTGTCGCTCGATTTTGACGTCGTGGTCTCCACCCGTCCGTCCTACGTCAACTTCCTTGACAAATGGCAGCCGGTGGTGGACGAGATCGACGAGGGCGACGAAGATCTCTTCTATCGCACCGAATTTTTGAACCGGGGTCGCATCAACGACTCCTACGCGCTCGGCACCTACGGCGTGTCCGGTTCGACCTCGACCCTGAATGCGGATACCATCGCCTTCCTTGCCAAGGTCGGGATCTCCGCGCAGTCGCACTGGGCGCAGTACACCTCGTGCAATCCCCTGACCGACTCGCTTCTGTCGATCCGGTATATCATGCGCAATTCGGGCGCAGACGGACGGATGCCCTCGCTCTACGAGAAGATCTACGACGACGGCGCGGCGTCCTGCTATCTCAACCCCGACGCGCTCCCGCTCGCTTTCGCCGTCGATCCCGCGATCAAGACCATCACGTTCAACGCCCCCGAAGAGGACGAAGACGACGGCCGCACCTACTACGACGACGCTTCGCCCTTCGCAGTCCTGAGCATCATGCTGCGCTGTATGCTCGGGCAGGACGAGTCGCTCGGCGTCTACAAGCCGATCACGGTCCACAACCCCTCGCTTGAAAACATCACCGCCTATCCGGTCTCGGGACACAGTTGCTACTCCAAAAAGGACAAGGAGAAACCCGGCTACCTGACCTACGAGTTCACGGGGGACGGGGTGCACGAGGTCTTCGCCTTCTTCCCCTCCAAATGGCAGCGTTCCTGCTACTACTACCTCAACGGTCAATGGGGCGCCTGGATGCTCACGAGCGGCACCTACGGGTTTATCAACCTCGGCGTTCTTCCCGCGGACGAGCCGACCGTCTTCACGGTCTATATCTCGAACGACGACGGAAGGATCTATATCGACAACACCGTTCCGTCCTACTTCTACCTCTTCGACGAGGTCGCCTACCGCAACGCGGTAACCGAACTGCAAACCGGCGGGATCCGCCTGACCTCGTTCAAAGAGGACCGTTTCGCGGGAACCATCACCGTCCCGGAAAACCGGACGGCGATCTTCACCACCATTCCCTACGACAAGGGGTGGATCGTCAAAGTGGACGGCGAGACCGTCGAGACCTACGAAAACGTCGACGCCCTGCTCGGTTTCGACGCGTCGGAGGGCGAACACGAGATCGAGTTCCGCTATATGCCCGCGCTCTACGTCACCGCCGCCAAACTGTCGTGCACCGGCGCCGCTCTGTTCCTTGCCGTCCTCGGCGGCGAGTTCGTCTGGCGCCTGATCCGTAAGAACAAGGAGAGAAAAGAATGTATTACTACGTCAAGGGAGAACTGACCTATTCCGACCAGTCGACCGCCGTCGTGGAATGCGCGGGAGTGGGGTACCGACTGACGATCAGCCTGATCACCTCGGACGTTCTGTCGCGTAAGCGCGGCGAGATCGTACGGCTCTTCACGCATCTTTCGGTGCGGGAGGACGGGATCGAATTGTTCGGTTTCCTCTCGGAAGAGGAGCGCAACGTCTTCAATCTCCTGACCGCCGTGTCGGGCGTCGGACCGAAAGCGGCGATGTCGCTGCTTTCGAGTTTCTCCCCCGACAAACTGATCTTCGCCGTAGGCACCGAGGACGTCAAGTCGCTCGCCCGCGCCAACGGCATCGGCAGCAAGACCGCCGCCCGGATCGTTCTGGAACTGAAAGACAAGGTCTCGGGAGACCTGTTCCGGCAGAGCGGCGCGACCGCGGCGAACCCCGACGGAACGCTGATCGACGCGCCGAGAAAGAGCGGCAAACTCTCCGAGGCGACCGAGGCGCTTACGGCGCTCGGCTACGACAAGAGCCAGATCCTCGCTGCTCTGCGCGGCGTCGATATCGAGAAACTCTCGCTCGAAGAGATCATCACCGCCGCCCTCCGCAAATTCGTGAAGTAAAGCCCGCCCGAAGACCGAAAAGAAGGGGAAACAGATATGGAACAGGAATTTGACTTTGAAAGCCGGATCGTATCCAGCGAATACTCTCCCTCGGACTCCGACGCGGAAGTCAGTCTGCGCCCGAAGACGCTCGCGGAGTATATCGGGCAGGAGAAGGCAAAAGAAAATCTGAAAATCGGGATCGAGGCGGCGAAACTGCGCGGAGAGTCGCTCGACCACGTTTTACTCTACGGCCCTCCGGGACTCGGTAAAACTACGCTCTCGGGCATCATCGCGGCGGAGATGGGCGTCAATATCCGCACCACGTCCGGTCCCGCGATCGAGAAGCAGGGCGATCTTGCCGCGATTCTGACCAACCTCGCGGAGGGGGACGTGCTCTTCATCGACGAGATCCACCGCCTCTCGCGCTCGATCGAAGAGATCCTCTACCCCGCGATGGAGGACTACGCCATCGACATCATCATCGGGAAAGGGCCGTCGGCGCGCAGTATCCGGCTCCCGATCCCGCACTTTACCCTGATCGGCGCGACGACGCGCGCGGGACAGTTGACCACGCCGCTCCGCGAACGGTTCGGGGTTGTTCTGAAACTCGAACTCTACACCCCCGAGGAACTCGCCACCATCATCAAACGGAGCGCGAAGATCCTCGATATCAAGATCACCGACGAGGGCGCGCTCGAGATCGCGTCCCGCTCGCGCGGAACGCCGCGTATCGCCAACCGCCTGCTCAAACGGGCGCGCGACTTCGCGCTCGTGCGCGGCAACGGCGCGATCGACCTTACGCTCGCGAAAACCGCGCTCAAGATGCTTGAGATCGACGAACTCGGGCTGGACAACGCCGACCGCAAGATGCTCTCCGCCATCATCAACTACTACGACGGCGGTCCCGTGGGACTTGAGACCGTCG
>CACYZS010000086.1 GCA_902778985.1 uncultured Ruminococcus sp. | reverse complement strand
GCGGGCATGAATTGAACGGCGTTGCCGTTCGTGAATTGCGCTTCGCGCATGAAGCGCGGCGCGGGACTCCCGCGCCGCATTCCTATTGCTCTCTCACCGCTATTACGTATCCGCCGGCGTTGGTGCCCGACGCCGAGAAGACGGCGTTCTCGGGCAGGGTGAGCGTCGCCGTCCCGTCCTTCCCAGCCGGGACGAAGAAAACCGAATAGGACGCGCCAGCCGTCTCCACCGACAGGGGGGCGGTTTGCGTTTTTTCAGTCAGGGCGGCAACGTACGCCGACAGTGAGAGCGACGAGCGCAGCATCACGAAGGCGTGCGGAACGCCGACGTAGCGCAGGGCGCCGCCCGAGTCGTACGTAAAGCCGTAGACCGCGGCGTGCGACGCGAGCCACGCCGAAAAGGACTGGGCGAGCGGGTTGGAGAGCGGCACGACCGTCATTCCGTCGCCCTGCGGGACGCAGAGCGAGAGCGTCAGGGCGTAGCCCGTCCCGGCGGGATCGCTTCCCGGCGTTTGCCCGCTTGCCGACTGTATGGCGAAGTCGCGGTAGCCCGACGTGACGCAGGGGACCGAGTAGTTGGCGTTGCCCCCGGTGTAGTCGAGGATCATACGGTCGAGTTGCATCAGTACCACCGGGGCGAGCCGGATCGACGCCCCGCCGATCGCGTAGCCCGAGGCGGCGTGCCACCCGGCGGGCAGGCACTCCATACCGACCGAAAGGCAGTCCTCCCGGCTCTGCGGGTGGGCGGCGTCGGAGAGCGCGAGCGAACCCCGTCCCACCCCCGTCAGGGTATGCGTCACGGTCGGAACGACCGGTTCCGCCCCTCCCCCGCCGACGCTTTTTCCCGTGGCGCGACGCGGGACCAGCACGGCGATCAGGACCGCGACGATCACCGCGCCCGCCGCCATGAGTTGCCAGATCGGGTTATTCAGGATCCCCCGTTTCCAGTCCCTTTTTTCGTTTGCGTTCTCCATTCCGTTTTTCCTTTCTTCGGCGGGGTTCGGGCTTGTTCGGCGCGCGGCGCCGGGATCCCTCTCCGCTCCTTTGTTTTCGACAGTCCATAAGAAAAGCGGGCGTCGGATGACGCCCACTTTCGGGGTTGTTTCGTTATTTTGCGGAACGATTATTTATCGGCGTCCCGCATGGACAGGTTGTGTCTGCCCTTCTCGTCGGTACCGAGGTACTTGACGCGAACCGAGTCGCCGACGTTCACGACGTCCTCGACGCGTTCGGTGCGCTTATCCTGCAGTTTGGAGATGTGGACCATCCCTTCCTTGCCGGGAGCGTACTCGACGAACGCACCGATCGGAATGATCCGGGTGACCGTCGCGTCGTAGGTCTCGCCGACCACGGGCTCGAACACGATCGCCTCGACGATCGCCTTCGCACGGTCGATACTCTCCTGCTTGACGGCGGAGATATAGACCGAACCGTCGTCCTCGATGTCGATCTTGGCGCCGGTATCGGCGACGATCTTCTGGATCACCTTTCCGCCGCTGCCGATGACCTCGCGGATCTTGTCGGGGTTGATCTTGAGCGTGATCATCTTGGGAGCGTACTCGGAGACGTTCGCGCGCGGCGCGGGGATCGCCTTCAGAATCACTTCGTCGATGATATAGTCTCTGCCCTTGTGGGTCGAGATAAGCGCCTCACGGATGATCTCGGGGGTCAGACCGTCGATCTTCAGGTCCATCTGGATCGAGGTGATACCCTTGTGGGTTCCGGCGACCTTGAAGTCCATATCACCGTAGAAGTCCTCAAGTCCCTGAATGTCGATCATGGTGGTCCAGGAACCGTCGTCCTCGGTGATCAGACCGCAGGAGATACCGGCGACCGGCGCCTTGATCGGCACGCCCGCGTCCATCAGGGCGAGGGTAGAGCCGCAGACCGACGCCTGGCTGGTCGAACCGTTCGAGGAAACGACCTCGGACACGACACGGATGGCGTAGGGGAACTCCTCGACCGAGGGAAGCACCGGAATCAGCGACCGCTCCGCGAGCGCGCCGTGACCGATCTCACGACGTCCGGGGCTGCGCGCCGCCTTGGCTTCGCCGGTGGAGTAACCGGGCATATTGTACTGGTGCATATAGCGCTTGGTGTCCTCTTCGTCGATGCCGTCGAGGCGCTGCGCCTCGTCGATGGTACCGAGCGTCGCGATGGTCAGCACCTGCGTCTGTCCGCGGGTGAAGAGCCCGGAGCCGTGGACGCGGGGCAGAAGCCCGACCTCCGCGGCGAGCGGACGGATCTCGTCCATCGCACGGCCGTCGACGCGCTTCTTGTCCTCGATCAGCCAGCGGCGGACGATCTTCTTCTGGATCTTGTAGATCAGTTCGGGAAGTTGGACGTCGAGATCGGGGTACTTCTCGATGAAGTTCGCCTTGATATCCTCGACGATGGGCTGGAGTTTCGCGTCACGGACGTTCTTGTCGTCGGTGTCGAGGGCTTCCATCACCCGCTTCTCGCAGTAAGCGAAGATCTCGTCGAACATATCGTGATCGAGTTCGCCCGAGGTGTAGGTGAACTTGGGTTTGCCGATCTCGGAAATGATGTTGTTGACGAATTGGAGCAGACCGCGAATGACCTCGTGCGCCCGCATGATCGCCCCGAACATATCGTCGTCCGAGACCTCTTTCGCGCCGGCTTCGATCATCACGACCTTCTTCTCACTCGCGGCGACGGTCAACTCAAGCACGCTCTTCTGGCGCTCCTCGGCGGTCGGGTTGACGACGTACTTGCCGTCGACCATGCCCATGAACACGCCGCCGATCGGGCCGTTCCACGGAATGTCGGAGATCGACAGAGCGATCGACGCGCCGATCATCGCGGTGATCTCGGGCGAGCAGTCGGGATCGACCGAGAGGACCTCCAGGGCGATCGAGACGTCGTTGCGCAGATCCTTCGGGAAGAGCGGACGGATCGGACGGTCGATGACGCGGGAGGTCAGGACCGCCTTCTCGGACGGTTTGCCCTCGCGTTTGAGGTACCCGCCGGGGATCTTCCCGACCGAGTACATCTTCTCGTTGAAATCGACCGACAGCGGCAGGAAATCGATCCCGTCGCGGGGGGCGGCAGACGCGGTGGCACAGGCGAGGATCGCCGTGTCGCCGTAGCGGACCAGGCAGGAACCGTTCGCAAGACCCGCCAGTTTGCCCGTCTCGACGACGAGCGGTCTGCCGGCAAAGTTGTAACGGTACACCCGGTAGTTGTCAAAAGACTTTGCACTTGACTTCATGTTGTTTTCTCCTGTTCTTTTTTTATTTGGTTTCCGGACAGGAGGACATAGCACTTAAACAGTTTCCGAACAATTCGACTCCTGTTTAACTGCTACCCCCGCCGATCCGGGAAACGACCTTCGTAAAATGTGGAAAACGGTCGAAACGCCGCTTTCCACATTTCGTCCGTATCGCCGGACAACGCGCTCCGCCGATTACTTGCGGAGACCGAGTTTTGCAACGATGGCGCGGTAGCGGTTGATGTCCTTCTTCGCGAGATACGCGAGAAGGTTCTTTCTGTGTCCGACCATCTTGAGCAGACCTCTCTGGGAATGGAAGTCCTTCGGATTCTGCTTCATGTGCTCGGTCAGGGTGTTGATCCGGCTGGTCAGAAGCGCGATCTGGACCTCGGGAGAACCGGTGTCGTATTCGTTGGTCTTGTTCTCCGCAATGATCTGCTGCTTGAGTTCCTTCTCCATCTTTTTTCACCTTTCTTGATTATTTGTCCCGAACCTCAGGGATCGGCGGGTGAAGCGACGCCGTCGTGCGGCGCCCGTTATCCGAAAGCCGGGGAGCGGGTCATACGCAGACTATTGTATCACGATTTTTCCGGTTTGTAAAGAGGTAATATAAATATTTTTCTCTTTTCCCCGCCGGACGGGGCTGCCGGTTCTTATTTTTTTCCCGAAACGTAGGGCCAGAGCGAAACCAGATAACTGATCCCCGAGGCGACGGTGGTGAACGCCATGATCCCGAGGAAGACGTAGGAGAGGATATGCTTCTCGCCGAAGGAACCGAACGCCGGCTCCATCAGGATCACGACCACGGCGACGATCTGGCTGACCGTTTTGATCTTGCCCCACCAGGACGCGGGGACCACGACGCCGCGGCTCGCCACGACGAGCCGGAGCGACGTCACGCCGAGTTCGCGAAGCATCACGACGGCGGCGACCCAGACGGCGATCCAGCGGATCCCGCCGTAGAGGGGCGCTGTCAGGATCACGAGCAGGGCGCAGAAGATCATGAACTTGTCGGCGAGGGGATCAAGGAACTTGCCGAAGTCGGTGATGAGGTTGTATTTGCGCGCGATCTTGCCGTCCAGCATATCGGTCAGCGACGTGAAGACGAAGATCACGGCGGGGACGAGGCAGCAGACGAAAACCGACGCCCCGGTCTTCGGCAGATAGAGCGCCGCCGCCATGAAGACGGGGACCAGCGCCATCCGAAGAAGCGACAGAAGGTTTGGTACGTTCCAGATCTTGACGGGGGGTTTTTGCGTTTCGTTCATGTTTTTGTCCTCTCTTTCACGAAAAAAGCAGTTCAGCGTTTCTTTTTGTCGGTTTTCGGGATGCACTCGCCGACCAGGTCGTAGTCGAGGGCGTCGGTGATCTTCACGTCAACGAAGGTGCCCGCGGGGACGCGGACGGGGGACGAGAAATACACCTTGCCGTCGACGTCGGGGGCGTCGGCTTCGCTCCGTCCGTAGTGGGTGCCCGCCACCACGTCGTAGCCCTCGCAGAGAACCGTCACGGTCGAACCGATCTTCGCCCGCTGCAGTTCCGCGCTGATCTCGAGTTGCGTCTGCATCAGCGTATCGTAGCGGTCCTGCTTGACCTGCTCGTCGATCTGATCCGGGAAGGACGCCGCCGGCGTTCCCTCCTCCTGCGAATACGGGAAGGCGCCGAAGCGGTCGAAGCGCGCCTCTTTGATGAAGGCGCAGAGTTCGGCGAAGTCCTCCTCGGTCTCGCCCGGGAAGCCGACGATGGCGGTGGTACGCACCGTGACGCCGGGAATCGCCTTCCGCACCCGCTCGACCGCGTCGCGGATCAGGGCGGCGTTGCCGTGGCGGTTCATGGCGGTTAAGATCTTGTCCGAGATATGTTGAATAGGCAGATCCATGTATTTGAGCAGGCGGGGGTTGTCCCGCATCTCGGCGATCAGGTCGTCGGTGATCTTGTCGGGGTAGCAGTAAAGCAGACGGATCCACGGGATCGAGGTCTCCTTTGTCAAGGCGCGCACCAGATCGGCAAGGGCGTACTTCCCGTACAGATCCAATCCGTAGCGCGAGGTGTCCTGCGCGATCAGGTTCAGTTCCTTCACCCCGATCGCCTCGAGTTCCTTCGCCTCGGAAACGATCTCTTCAATCGTCCGCGAACGGAGCCGCCCGCGGATCAGAGGGATCGCGCAGTAGGTGCAGCGGTTGTCGCAGCCCTCGGCGATTTTCAGGTAGGCGGTGTATTCGGGCGTGGTGACCAGCCGTTCGCCGCCAAGCGGCGACGCCTCTTTATCCTTGAAGGACGTGAACTTTTCGCCCGCCTC
>CACYZS010000085.1 GCA_902778985.1 uncultured Ruminococcus sp. | reverse complement strand
CCGAAGGGACGCGTTTTCTGGTCCTCTCGCCGCTGGTGCGCGGGCAGAAGGGCACGCACGAAAAGGTGCTTGCCGACGCGAAGAAGGGCGGGTACGTCCGGGTGCGCGTCGACGGCTCTCTCTACGATCTTTCGGAAGAGATCAAACTCGATAAGAACAAGAAACACGACGTGGAAGTGGTGCTCGACCGTCTCGTGATGCGCGAGGGCGTGCGGGCGCGGCTCTCGGATTCGGTCGAGGCGGCGCTCAAACTCTCCGACGGGCGGGTGACGGTTTCGGTGGTCCCGCGCGAGGGGGAGACCGCACCGGCGGACCTGACCTTCTCGCAGAAATACGCGTGCGAAGAACACAATATCAGTTTCGGAGAACTCGAACCCCGGATGTTCTCGTTCAACAACCCCTACGGCGCCTGCCCGAACTGTTCGGGGATCGGGGATCTGCAGACCATTTCCGCCGACAAACTGATCCCGGATAAGTCGCTCTCGCTCCGCGACGGGGCGATCGTGTGCAACGGGTTCAAGAGTCTGGAAGAGGAGTCCTGGACCGGGCCCCTGCTCTCGGCTGTCGGGCGCGAATACGGCTTTACGCTCGACACCCCGATCAAGGACTTCTCGGACGAGCAGTACCGCGTCCTGATGTACGGATCGGGCGACAGAAAGTACGACGTGGTGCGCTATTTCGGCAAGGCGGCGAAGCGCCAACTCTCCGCCTACGCCGGGCTGATCCCGACGGTCGAGCGCCGGATGGCGATGATGGGCGGCGACTACTATCAGGAGTTCGTCGAAGAGATCCCCTGCCCCGTCTGTCACGGGGCGCGGCTCTCGCCCGAGATGCTCGCGGTGACGGTCGGCGGGCTGAATATCGACCAGATCACCCGCCTCTCGGTTTCGGCGATGCTGGACTTCGTGAACCGTCTGGAACTGACCGAGACCGAAGAGAAGATCGCCCACGAGATCTTAAAAGAGATCCGGGCGCGGCTCGGGTTTCTTAACAGCGTGGGACTTGACTACCTGACGCTCGCGCGCAAAGCGGGGACGCTTTCGGGCGGCGAAGCGCAGCGGATCCGACTGGCGACGCAGATCGGTTCGGCTCTGGTCGGGGTGCTCTATATCCTCGACGAACCGAGCATCGGACTGCATCAGCGGGACAACGGAAAACTGATCGCGACCCTGAAGAAACTGCGCGACATCGGCAACTCGGTGATCGTGGTGGAACACGACGAGGAGACCATGGAGGCAGCCGACTTCATCGTGGACATCGGTCCCGGCGCGGGCATCCACGGGGGCGAGGTGGTGGCGACGGGCACGCCCGCCGAGATCGCCGCGTGCAAGTCCTCGATCACGGGCGACTACCTCTCCGGGAGAAAGACCATCCCGGTCCCTGCAGAACGGCGTCCGGGGAACGGTTCGTTTTTGAAGATCGTCGGGGCGCGCGAAAACAACCTGAAAGACCTGACCGTCTCGATCCCGCTCGGCACCTTTACCGCCGTGACCGGGGTGTCGGGATCGGGAAAATCCACGCTCGTCAATATGATCCTGTACCGGACGCTGGCGCGCGAACTCAACCGCGCGAACGCCTGGCCCGGCAAGTGTGACGGCGTCGAGGGCATCGAGAACCTCGACAAAGTGATCGACATCGACCAGAGCCCGATCGGGCGCACCCCGCGCTCGAACCCCGCGACCTACACGGGGCTTTTCGGGGATATCCGCACCCTTTTCACGAAAACCCCCGACGCGAAGTCGCGCGGATACGGACCGGGACGGTTCAGTTTCAACGTGCGCGGCGGACGCTGCGAGGCGTGCGAGGGCGACGGCGTGAAGCGGATCGAGATGCACTTCCTGCCCGACGTATACGTGAAGTGCGACGTGTGCCACGGGATGCGCTACAACCGCGACACGCTCGAGGTCCGTTATAAAGGAAAGAACATCTACGAGGTCCTCGAACTCTCGGTGGAGGAGGCGCTCTCCTTCTTCGACGGGATCCCCATGATCACCCGCAAACTGCAGACGCTCTACGACGTGGGGCTCGGGTATATCAAACTCGGGCAGTCCTCGACCACGCTCTCGGGCGGCGAGGCGCAGCGCGTCAAACTGGCGACCGAACTCTCCAAACGCGCGACCGGACGCACCATCTACGTCCTCGACGAGCCGACTACCGGTCTTCATACCGCCGACGTCGCGCAACTGATCGAGGTGCTGCAGCGGCTGGTCGACGCCGGGAATACCGTCCTCGTCATCGAGCATAACCTCGACCTCATCAAGACCGCCGACCACATCATCGACCTCGGCCCCGAGGGCGGCGACGCCGGCGGAACCCTGGTCGCCGAAGGCACCCCCGAACAGGTCGCCGCGAACCCGAACTCCTATACGGGGCAGTTTTTGAAAAAGAAACTCGGAATGGAGTAAGGGGCAACGGCGCCGAATGAAAAGCGCGCGGCGTTCTGCCGCGCGCTTTTCAATTCACGGAGCCGCAAACGGCGGCGAGAAATCATGACGCGAAGCGTCAATTCATGATGCGAACGGAGCGAGCATCAATTCATGACGGCGCAAGCCGTCAATTCATCGGAACTCTTCGGCTCCCTCCGGGAGGCAAAGAATGAATTGCGGGCGATGCCCGCGTGAATTGCCTTTGGCATGAATTGCACCTGCGGTGCGTGAATTGCCGCGTTGCGGCGTGAATTGCGGTGCGACGCACCGCGTGAATTGAACGGCAACGCCGTTCATAAAAAAGCGCGCGGCGTTTTGCCGCGCGCTTTTTTTATTCTGCCTTGAAATCGATCATTACGGTCGCGAACAGCGGAAGGGTCAGCGTGAGCGAACCCGCGCCGGGGGCGACGGTGGTCTCAAAGGTCTTTTCGAGGTTGTGGTCGTTATCCAGCGTCCGCACGATCATGCGCATCGGCTTATCTCCCAACCCGTCCCACGCGACCGTAACCTCTTCGGGGGCGTACCCCGTACCGTCGAGGGTGATCTCGTTTCGGTAGTTGGTCAGCATCAAGGCGCCGCGTTTTCCGTCCGCGCTCTTGGCGGCGAGGGCGTAGATCCCCTCGCCCTCGGCGACGGACTTGACCTCGGTGCCGAGTTCGGCAAGATCGGAAAAGGCGAAAATGGAGTAGTAGGTTTTCAGGGGTTCGTGGGTGATCCGATCGAAGATCCCGTTGAAATAACTGTTGTGCCGCACGTCGTAGTACATCAGATGATCGAGCGCCGTATCCTGGCAGGCGATCATAACGGCAGCGGCGTACGCCGATCCTTTCAAGGAGAGGATCGTCCGGTAAGAGTGGATCAGCGAATCTTTCGGCTCCCATCCGAGCAGGTAGTTCCACTCGTTCAGAACCAGTTCACAGTCGGGGTAGCCGCACTCGACCATATAGTCCTTCACGATCGCGATATCGCGGGTGAACTGCTCGGTCGTGCTGCCGTAACGGTGGAAGGAGAAGAAGTCCATCGGGGGCTTCTTTTCTTTCAGGTACGGCACGAATGCCTCCCACCACTCAACGCGCTTGACGTGCGTCAGGGCGGGGCCGCCGACCTTGATCCCGGGGAAGCACTTTTTCAGGTGCCGCACCGCGACGTCGAAAAGGTCGATATACTCGGGGATCGTCCCCGTCCAGCACTGATGACCGATCAGGTCGGGTTCGTTCCAGATCTCCCAGTACACGATCCCGCGATGGAAGCCGTCCGCCCAGCCCTCGTTTTCGTGCCGAACGATGTGCTCGCAGATCCGCGCCCACTTATGAAAGTCCTTCGGCGGGACCGCGCCGTAGTGTTTGATCTCGTGTTCGATTGAAGTACCGAGGCGGTAGAAGATTTTGGTCCCGGTTTTCTCAATCGTGTCGAGATAGGCGTCGGTCAGGGTGAAGTCGTAGGACGCCGGATCATTCTCGTCGGCGTCAAAGTTCGGAAAGATCTCGTGGACGTCGACGGTGCGCCGCCATTTCAGCGCCGAGTCGTGCAGACGGGCGTAGGGGATCCGCGCCGCGGCGTACGCCTCGTGGCTCCCCATTTCGTGGTCGCCCGACGGACCGTTGTTGACGCTGTTCATGTCCTTGATCTTGCCGAGCGTCTCGGCAAACGAAACGTTTACGTTTCCCATTCTTTTTTCTCCTTATGGAATTTTACACATAGGTAACCGGGACTGCCGAAAACGGATGTAGGAGGAGAACCGTTTAGAACAGTCTCGGACGTTTACTTTGGAAAAGGCGAGATGAACCGTCAGTCGGCTTTCGCCTGATAGAACATAGCGGCGGAAACGTTCACGCCCTCGGCGACCTCGAGCGTCTCGTCAGCGGGATCAGCCACGGCGACGACCTTCTGCACGAAGTCGGTTCCGCAATTTTCCTTTCTTTTTTTGGCGAACGTCACCACTTGCCTTTACCTGCATTGTAAATCATTTTTGGAGAAAAAGCAACCGAAAACCGCCACGTTTTAAAAAATCGGCGTTATCAACAAAAAACTCGCAGGGCGGTTGTTCACCACGCCTTGCATAAAGCAGACCTTCTCGCTTTCGCAAAGAAAGCATGAAGTGCAATGTTTCGTTTCGCAAATGATCAAAAGAACGGCACATCGACGTAGTAATCGGCGCTCCCGATTTCCCCTTCGGTCTATTCCGTCCACGCGTTTCATATATTGAAATGAAAAAAGCCGCCTTCGACGGGCGGGGCAACGGAGGAAAGGAAATGAAACACAAACAATTCCGAAAAAGCCGGAACGAGCGCAGTTTCGCGGGGAGTCTGCTGCGAGGATTTCCGCTGGCGCTTCTCGTTTCGGCGATTCTTCTGCTTCTGCTTTCCTTCCTTTGCTATAAGAACGCGGATCCGTCCCGGCTCGTCAAACCCTGCGCCTCTGTCGGGTTCGTGTTTGCGGCGTTCTGTTCCGGCTTCCTGCCGGCGGCGTTCTACAAACGCCGGGGACTTCTGATCGGGCTTGCGGGCGGGGCGTTTCTGGCGCTGCTCTTCGCGATCCTGTCTTTGATCCTCTCGGATCCCGGCAGCGTTCCCGCCGCCGCGCGCTGGATCGGCTATCCGGCGATCCTTCTGCTCTCGACCTTCGGCGGTCTGCTGGGCGGCGCGAAACGGCACGTCAGGCGCCGCCGTCCCCGAGCGTGACGCACGCGCCGAGCGACGAAAGGTTCCGCCAGAGGTCGGCGTAGCCGCGCTCGATCAACTCGTAACGCGCGATCCGGCTCTCCCCTTCTGAAGCGAGCGCGGCAAGCGTCAGCGCCGCCCCGGCGCGCAGATCCGGCGCGGTCATATCCGCCTCCGTGAAACGCGGGATCCCGAGAACCGTCGCGCGACCGTTTGCGACGTCGATCTTTGCCCCGGCTTTTTGCAGTTCGCTTTCCCCGTCGGATAGACACGCGAGGGCGGTCGTTTGCGGTTGCAGGTCGGTCGGAAAACCGGGATAGGGCGCGGTTTGGATCCTGACCGGGCGCAGTCGCCCCGGACGCGAGACCGTCAGCGTACCGACGCCCGCCCCGATCTTCGCGCCCATCCCTACATAGAGCGGGAAAAGAGGCGCCAGATGCGCCGCCTCGACCGCGCGGAGCGAAACCGTGCCGCCGGTCGCCAGAGCGAACGACAGATACGTCCCCGCCTCGATCATATCGGGGCAGACGCGATAGGCAATTCCGTATAGACGCGGTACGCCGTCGATCACCACCGCCCCGGGCGAGGGGGTCGCGATGCGGGCGCCCGCCCGGCGAAGGAACGCGATCAGGTCGAGTACGTGCGGCTCGCGCGCCGCCCCGGTCAGAACCGTCCGCCCCTCCGCGAGCGTGGCGGCGAGGATCGCGTTGACCGTCGCGCCGACCGACACGGTCGGGAAGTCGAAACAGGCGCCTTTCGGGCGTCCCTTGACGAAAACCCCCTCTTCGGTCGCCGAAACTGACAACCCCATTGCCCGAAGTACCTCGAGATGCAGGTCGATCGGACGAGCCCCGAAGTTGCACCCGCCGGGGTGCGGAAGTGTCAGTTCCCCGAGCCGTCCCGCCGCCGCGCCGAGCAGATAAAGCGAACCGCGCAGCGCCCCCGTCAGCCCCGGATCGCAGACCGAAGGACGGGCGGACGAGGGATCGAGCGCGACGCGTTCGCTCCCCTTTCGCGTCACCTTGACGCCCAGCGACGAGAGCAGGGCGAGCGCGATTTCAACGTCGGTGATGGCGGGGAGATTGTCAAGTTCGATCGGCTCGGAAAAGAGCAACGACGAGAACAGGAGCGGCAGCGCGGCGTTCTTCGAGCCGCGGATTCTGACCTCTCCCGACAGTTCCCGCCCGCCGGTCACGGTAAGCGTTTTCATGTTGCCGCCCCTTCCCCGTCAAGTGGAAGCGCGGAAAAACCCGATCGCTCCCCTTGTCAGTATATGGCGGGGGCGTCGGCTTGGTCCCGCAATCCAAAGAGATAGAGGCGGCAGGCAAGGCGCGGGAACAGGTCGTAGGAGCGCGCACCCGCCCCGCCCCGAAGCCGGATCGCGGCGGCGTTGCCCTCCGCGACGGTCTGCGCCCCGGCGCCGGTCGCCAGTACGGCGTCGAAGCGTGCAAGATCCGCGCGGACGCGCGGGGAGAGCCTTTTAACGACGGCGCGCCTCTCCCCGTCGGGGAGCGCGGGCAGGACCGCGTCGAGCGCCCCGGTCCACCCGGCGTAGCGCAGGGCGGGTTCGGACGAGCGGATCAGGGCAAGGTAGGCGGCGTACGACGCCTCGCCCTCGGATACTATCCCCGCCTGATGCGCCGCCTCGTGTGCGGCGGTGAACGGCAGGGTGTAGGCGGGCGCGCCCGGATCGATCACCGCCTCCCCCGTCCAGAAAACGTGGTAGCCGAGCAGTCCGAGGCGGCGGAGCAGACGCGGGAACAGGGTCGCCTTGACCCGATACGGTTCTGCCGGGCAAAGACCGCTCTCCCGGAGCGCCTCCGTCACCGCGTCCGAAAGGGCGACCGTCCCAAGCCTTGCGGGCGGCGTCCCTTCCCCGCCCGTTTCGGGCAAAAGCCGTTCTTCCCCGTTCGCCCGCTCGGCAAGGTACGAAGCGAAGGCGGTCATCTCGGCGTCGGAGATCGGCGCGTCGGGCGGTGCGCTCCGGCGCGCGGGGAGAACCGAGAGCAGAAGGAACAGCGAAACGAAGAACAGTAAAACAATTCTATTCAATCTTTTGATCCATCTTCTTTTTTCTGCC
>CACYZS010000084.1 GCA_902778985.1 uncultured Ruminococcus sp. | reverse complement strand
TCAGGAGCGAGAGCAGCGTCACCCCGGCGTTGACGGCGTGTAAAAACGAGAAGAACAGGGCGCTGACAAGGACCGACGGCAGCCAGCGGAAGCGCCGGGCGAGCGTCGTCATGAAGAACCCGTGGAAAAGTATCTCCTCCGCCGCGCCCTGGATCAGGTAGCCGACCAGGACGAAGAGCGGGAGCAGGACGCCCGAACCGCCGTCGAACCCCTCAAAGGTCGCGGCGCGCGAAAGACAGGCGATCAGAACCGTCGCCGCAGAGAGCAGAACGCCGAATACGAGTCCGAGCCCGTAGTGCTTGGCGGCGCCGCGCTTTTCGATCCCCATGGTCGCGAGCGAGCGGCGCTGGATCACGAGGCAAACGAAGATCGAAAGCGCGATGATCCACGCCTGCCCGAAGAGTTCCGCGATGCGGTAGCCCGCGCTCTCCGTGATCTGTTCGCTGACGGCGCGGTAGGCGTCGCTGTCGATCGTGCCCGATCCGCCCGAAAGCCCCGACGAAAACGCGTTGTTCACCACTTTCATCATCGCGTTGCCCCCGATCACGAAGGTCGCGAACGCCCCGGGGATGATCGCGACGAGGAAGGGACCGAGAATGGCGATCGCCCACAGGATCAAAACGTCGAAGAGCAGCCGGAAGCGGCGCTCGCCGGGCGTACGCAGAGTGAGGAGGGGCGACGACGAAAAATCGAACATAATTGTTCCTTCCGTATCCTTTCCCGGGTCTCCCCGGTTTTTTCTACGGATATTGTATCACACGCCGCGCGATTGTGCAAGCGCACGCGAAAAAAGTTTACACTTATCGGTCCCCGAACCACCGCGAGAGCAGTTCCAGCGTCTTGAAGCGGACGCTTTTCTTCCCGTCGGTGAGCAGGCGGTATTCGGCGTCGGACAGTCCGAGCGGCACCCCCTCGACCGACGCGGCGGTGCAGAGCGGCGGGAACAGGACGCACCACCAGTTTTTCCCCTCGCCCGTCCCGATCAGAACGCGGAGCGACAAATACCGCCCGGCGGGCAGCGAGATCGAACCGTAGTCGCGGGTCGGGTAGTCCTCCTCCGAGAGCGTGACCGTGACGGGTTCGTCCTTTCCCCTCTCTCTAAGCGTACGGCTCGCCGTTCCGGCGATCTCTTGCCGCAGAGTCTCGTCGAGCGCCGCTTCTGCGCTCTTTCGGTCGGCAAAGCCGCGGAAGAGGTCGCCGTACTCGGTCAGGATCGCGTCGCGCACGGCGATCTTATCCGCCTGATCCCCTTCGTCGTCCGAGGCGGCAAGGATATGCAGGCGGATCACGTCACGGTAGATCCCCTCTTCCCCCGCTGCGGGGCAGACCGAGAGAAAGAGCGCGGTGAAAAGGATCAGAAGCGCCGCGAGCGCCCCCGACGCGAATCCCCGCCCGTTCGTCTTACCATTCTTCATTTCATTATTCCCCCGTTTCGTTTCGGTATCCCGAGGGTTTCCCCGGGTTCGGTTTTTTATTCACCGAAACGGTGCTTTTTTTACGCATAGCGGCGGCAAAAGCGGGCAAACTCCCGGTATCACGCATTGGAAAGGAAACGAAACGAATGAAAAAAGCGGTAGTGATCGGGGCGGGTCCGGCGGGGTTGACGGCGGGGATACGCCTCTCGGAGGGAGGGTGGGACGTAACCGTCCTCGAACAGCAGGCGGGACCGGGCGGGAACCTGCGCAGTTGGACGCGGCAGGGGCACACGATCGACAACTGTCTGCACTGGCTGAACGGGACGCGGGACGGAACGCGCCTGAACCGTCTCTGGCGCTCGCTCGGGGTGCTCGGGGACGGGGTGGGACTGGTCAGGCAGCCCTTCTTTTACCGTTCGTATCTGTCGGGCGAAACCCTCACGATGTGGCGCGATCCCGAACGGGCGGAAAGCGAACTTTCGGAGAAAAGCCCCCGCGACGCGCGGGCAGTGCGACGGTTCTTTCGCGACGCGAAGGCGCTGGCGTACGGCTCGCCTTTTGCGCGGGCGGCGGTGGTCGCGCGGTGGTTCCCCGTCTCGGTCGGGGACTTTGCCGACTCGCTCTCCGACCCGGACCTCGCGACCTTTTTCTCGGACTATCTCGGGCGCGAGTACGCCTCGCTCGGTCTGCTCTTTGCCTATTCCGCGTTTCTTTCGGGGGACGCCGATCTGCCGGTCGGCGGTTCGCCCGGGGTGGCGGAACGGCTCGCCGGGAAACTGGTCTCCTCTGGCGGCAAACTGATCTGTTCGCCTGCGATCCCCACCTTACCTTTTCCCGTCTGCTTCCGCCGGAACTGGCGCCTGCGGCGCTTGCCAGGATCGACCGCGATCCCCGCACGCCGCATTTCTCCTCGCTTCACGCCGCGTTCTCGATCCCCGATCCGCTCCCGCCCGGGGCGGCGTGGACGACGGTGATCCCGGGGAACGCCGACGCCCTGCCGAAGCGTACCGGCGGGCGGGTGATCCTGCGCGCCTTCGCACACGAACCGGGTTTTGCGTCCGAGGGGAGAACGGTCTTGCAGGCGACCTGTTTCGTGTCGGACGGCGACGCGGGGGCGTGGTTAGAGCGCGGCGCCGACTACGCCGGACGAAAGGACGCCTTCGTTTCCTCGGTCGCCGAGGCGATCCGGGGCGTCTTCCCCTACGCCGCGCCGGAACCTGTCGACGCGTGGACGCCCGCGACCTACGAGCGGTACACCGGCGCCGACCGGGGCGACTATATCGGCTGGCTCCTGCCCGCAGGGGTGATCCCGCCTCGGTTGCCCGAGCGCGGCAAGGGGCTTGAAAACCTGTCGCTTTCGTCGGGGTGGTGCCGGATGCCCGGCGGGCTTCCGACCGCGGCGAGAAGCGGCGCGCGAGCCGCCGCCGACGCGATGTTCCGGGATCCCCTGCCCCGCCTCTATCCCGGCGTTTCGCTTCCCGAACGGGGCAAAAAAGCGAAAAAAAGACGAAAATTTGATCTTCCGTCTTGACAAACCCGAACGGGTATGGTAGAATACGGTCTAACAAGATAGAGGCGCACTGCATCAGGAGTAACCGCGGGGTTTCGACCGACGAGGGTTTTGCCGCGGGAAAGGGATGGGTGCCGAAGTGTCCGGTGGCTCGATCACCCGGATGGCTGGTCGTACGGATAAGATCCGTCCGACTGTCGCGTTTCGCGGAGGGCTATCGGTTGTGTGTCGTGACGTGGGTATTATTTTCGACGCCGATCCGTACTTTCGCGGATCGGCGTTTTCTGTATGAAAACCGGACTAGACCGGAAGAAAGGATACCGAAATGAAAAAGAAAACTGTATTCCGCGGGATCGCCACCGCCCTGATCACCCCGTTCAGAGAGGGACAGGTCGACTACGACGCGTACGGACGGTTCATCGACTGGCAGATCGAACACGGGATCAACGCCCTGGTCGCCTGCGGCACGACCGGTGAATCCTCGACGCTCTCGGACGAGGAGCATCGCAAGACGCTCGCCTACGCCGTCAAGCGCGCGGCGGGCAGAGTCCCGGTCATCGCCGGCACCGGTTCCAACGAACTGGATTACGCCGTCGATCTGTCGAAATACGCCGTTTCGGTCGGTGCCGACGCGATCCTCGTCGTGACGCCCTACTACAACAAAGCGACGCAGAAAGGTCTGATCGGTATGTATACCGCCATCGCCGACGCGGCGAAGGTGCCGACCATCCTCTACAACGTGCCGTCGCGCACCGGCGTCAACATCGAGCCCAAGACCTACGCCGCGCTTGCCGAACACCCCGACATCGTCGCGTTCAAGGAAGCGAACGGCAATATCTCGAAGATCGTCGAGACCATGTCCTACGTCCGCGGGAAACTCGATCTCTACTCGGGCAACGACGACCAGATCGTTCCCCTGATGGCGATGGGCGGGATCGGCGCGATCTCGGTGCTCTCGAACATCCTGCCGCGCGAGACCGTCGAGATCTGCAACCGCTTCTTCGCGGGCGACGTCGCGGGCGCGGCGGACCTTCAGTGCCACTATCACGCCTTGATCGACGCGCTGTTCTGCGAAGTCAACCCGATCCCGGTCAAAGCCGCCGTTTCCGCCATGGGCTTCTCGGAGAATTCGCTCCGTCTGCCCCTGACCGAACTGGAAGAGGGACATAAGCAAACGCTCCTTGCCCTGATGCGGAAGGAAGGGCTCGCCGTATGACGCGCCTGATCCTGTTCGGCGCCGCCGGACGCATGGGCAAAGAGGTCGAAGCCGCGGCAAACAAAGCCGACGACGTGAACGTAGTTGCGCGCGTCGACGCGTCGGGCGCGGACGGGTGTCTTGCTTCGCTCGAAGAGGTGACCGCCCCCGCCGACGTCATCGTCGATTTTTCGCACCACGCGGCGACCAAGACCCTGACCGACTACGCCGTATCGAAAAAGATCCCGCTCCTCGTCGCGACGACGGGACAGACCGACGCGGAACTGGAAATGATCCGGGGGGCGGCTGCGAAAATCCCCGTATTCTTCGCCGCGAACTACTCGCTCGGGATCGCGGCGCTGATCCGCGCGGCGAAGGCGATCGCCGCCCTTTATCCCGACGCGGATATCGAGATTATTGAAAAGCATCACAACCGCAAACTCGACGCCCCGAGCGGCACCGCCCTCTCGATCGCCCGCGCGATCTCTTCGGTTCGCGAAGGAGAGACGGCGTTTTGCTTCGGCCGCGGCGGTCAGATGAAGCGGCAGAAGAACGAGATCGGGATCCACGCCGTCCGGCTCGGCAATATCGTCGGCGAGCACGAAGTCCTGATCGGAACGGATAACGAGACCATCACCTTAAAACACGAGGCGCACAGCCGCGCCCTGTTCGCAGACGGCGCGCTTGCCGCCGCGCGGTTCTTGACGGCACAGAAACCGGGGCTCTACTCGATGACCGATCTGGTGGGTGACTGATATGGCTGAAACGCTTCACTTTACCAAAATGCACGGCGCCGGGAACGACTACATTTACTTCAACTGTATGGAGAAAGAACTGTCGGATCCCGCCGGCGTCGCGATCGCCCTCTCCCCCCGCCATCACGCGGTCGGAGCGGACGGGATCGTCATGATCTGCAAGTCCGACGTTGCCGACGCGAAGATGAGGATGTTCAACGCCGACGGCAGCGAGGGCAAGATGTGCGGCAACGCGATCCGCTGCGTCGCGCGCTACCTCTCGGAACGGATCGGCGGTTTTTACGATCGAATGACGATCGAGACGCTCTCGGGGATCAAACACCTGACGATCAACCGCGCCGGTATCGGAGAGTTCGATTCGGTCTCGGTCGAAATGGGGCGCGCGATCCTCGAAGGGCATAATATTCCGGTCGCCGCCGAGGGCTTGATCCGCGAATACCCCCTGACGGTGGGACGCAAAACCTGGACCATCACCGCCGTTTCGATGGGAAACCCCCACGCCGTGGTATTCATTCCCTATACCCGGCGGCTGAATCTGCCCAAGATCGGACCGCAGTTTGAAAACCATCCCTTCTTCCCTGCCCGCGTCAATACCGAGTTCGTTCATCAGATCTCGACCAGGGAACTCGAGATGCGCGTCTGGGAGCGCGGGAGCGGCGAGACCCTCGCCTGCGGGACCGGGGCGTGCGCCTCGGTGGTCGCCGCCTGCATTACCGGGCGGTGTCTGTTCGACATTCCCGTAACGGTACATCTTCGCGGCGGAGATCTCTCCGTCGTTTGCCGCTCCGACCTGACGGTACAGTTGACCGGGGGCGCGGAATTCGTATTCGACGGGACCTGTACTTATCCTCTGCAAAAACGAAAGGCGTTTCTATGAACATTCGGCTGAACGAGAACTTTGCGCGTATCAAACCGTCCTATCTCTTCTCCGACGTGGCGAAGCGCGTGCGCGAGTACGCGGCGGCGCACCCCGATAAGAAAATCCTGCGGCTCGGGATCGGGGACGTGACGCCCCCCCTGACGCCGACGGTGATCCGGGCGCTACACAAGGCGACCGACGAGATGGCGGATCAGTCTACCTTCCGCGGGTACGCGCCGGAATACGGCTACGACTTTTTGCGCGAAGCGGTCTCGCGGCACTACGCCTCGTTCGGCGTGTCGGTCGAGGCGGGCGACGTGTTCATCTCGGACGGCGCGAAGAGCGACCTCGGCAACTTCGTCGATCTGTTCGGCGACGTGACGGTACTGGTCCCCGATCCGGTCTACCCCGTCTACGTCGACTCCAACCTGATGGCGGGACGGACGATCGAGTACATGGCGGGCAACGCGGAAAACGGCTTTCTGCCCTCCCCCGCGGGACTGTCCGATACCCCTCGCCTGATCTACCTCTGCTCGCCGAACAACCCGACCGGCGCGGTCTACTCGAAAGAGGGGCTTGCCGAGTGGGTGGCGTTCGCGCGCAAAACCGGTTCCCTGATTCTTTTCGACTCCGCCTACGAGGCGTTCATCTCGGACGGCTCGCCGCGCAGTATCTACGCGATCGAGGGCGCCAAGGAGTGCGCCGTGGAGTTCTGCTCGCTCTCAAAGACCGCGGGCTTTACCGGAACGCGCTGCGGTTGGACTATCGTTCCCGCCGCGCTCGGCGCCGTCAAACCCATGTGGGAGAGACGCCAGGCGACCAAGTTCAACGGCGTGCCCTACGTCGTGCAGCGCGCCGCCGAAGCCGCCCTCTCGGACGAGGGGATGGCGGAGTGTATGGCGAATATCGCGTACTACAAGGAAAACGCCGCGCTGATCGCGGATCTGCTGACCAAAAAGGGCATCTCCTTTACCGGCGGGACCTCGTCCCCCTATCTGTGGCTGAAGTGCCCGAACGGTATGGGTTCGTGGGAATTCTTCGACAAACTGCTCTACGAGGCGCAGGTGGTGGGTACGCCCGGCGCCGGGTTCGGCGACGCGGGCGAAGGGTACTTCCGCCTGACTGCGTTCGGATCGCGTGAAAACACGAGAGAGGCGGTGGAACGGCTTGACAAACTGCTCTGAAAAAACCATTCTGCACGACAACGTGACGGTGGGTCAAAACGGTGTGCTCCGCTTTGCGGGGGTGGATACCGCGGCGCTCGCCGCCAAGTACGGCACGCCGCTCTACCTCTTTGACGCCGACCGCATCCGTGAGCGCTGCCGGCTCTATCAGACCGAAATGAAAGCCGCCTTCGGCGGCGATTCCCGTCCGCTCTACGCGGGCAAGGCGTTCTGCACGAAGGCGATCTATCGGATCATGGCGGAGTGCGGGATGTCGGTCGATCTGGTGTCCCCGGGTGAACTTTTCACGGCGAAATCGGCGGGGTTTCCGATGGAACGCGCCTTTTTCCACGGGAACAACAAGACCGACGCCGATATTTCCCTGGCGCTTGATTCCGGCGTCGGGTGCTTCGTTTCGGACAGCCGCGAGGAGTTGCTCGCGCTCAACCGCATCGCGGGAGAGCGGGGCGTAAAGCAGGCGATCCTGCTCCGCGTGACGCCCGGGATCGATCCGCATACTTTTGCCGCCGTGACGACCGGAAAGGTCGACTCGAAGTTCGGTTCGCCCATCGCGACGGGCGCGGCGCTGGAACTGACCAAACTCGCGCTCTCGCTCCCGCATATCGACCTGCAAGGCTTCCACTGCCATATCGGTTCGCAGATCTTCGACGTGACGCCCTACCGCGACGCCGCGAACGTGATGTTCGCTTTCCTGGCTGACGTCCGCGCCGCGACCGGGTTCGTCGCCGGGGTGCTCAATCTGGGCGGCGGGTTCGGCGTGCGCTACACCGAGAGCGATCCGGTCTTCGACTACGCCGGGGCGATCCGCGCGCTTGCAAAAGCGGTGAAGGACGCCGCCGCAGAGAACGGGCTTCCCCTTCCGACCGTTCTGCTCGAGCCGGGACGG
>CACYZS010000083.1 GCA_902778985.1 uncultured Ruminococcus sp. | reverse complement strand
TCGGGGGCTTCCCCGTCCTGCTGCTCGCGCTGGCGGGGATCCTGCTGCTTCTGTCCGGGAGCGGACTGTTCGGCGCCAGAACCGAGAAAAGCGCGGGCGGGACCGACCCCGCCGCCTACCGTCTCGCGCTGGAAAGCGAACTGGCGTCGCTCTGCGCCGAGGTCCGGGGCGTGGGGCGGGTGACGGTCATGATCACCTTAAAAGAAGGGGAGAGAACGACCTACGCGGGCTCCAAGACCGCCTCGGTCTCCCCGCCGACGGTGCTCGGGGCGGCGATCGTCTGCGACGGGGGCGGCGACGCAGAGGTCAAAGCCGAACTGACCCGCCTGACCTGTTCCCTGCTCGGGATCGGGGCGAACCGCGTCACGGTCGCCGAGCGGCGTCGGTAGCGCATACGGCGGCAAAACGGCGCATAGAATGGAACAAAAAAACAACGGGGGGCAACCAATATGGCAAAACTACACGGCGTCAAGCGGTTTTTCGGAAAGGTCGGAAAACGGAACTGGATCATTCTCTCGGCGGTGCTCCTGATCGGGGCGGCGGTCTATTTGAACTACCTGTGGTTCTACGATCCCGCCGACGCGATCGGCTACGGCGACAACAACGCGGTCGACGCGGGAGCGACGGCGCACGACGGCGCGGCGGACGCGGGCGACGCGGACTACTTCACGGCGGCGGAACTCTCGCGCAAGCAGACCCGCGACGAGGCGATCGAGGTTTTGCAGTCGGTCGTGCGCGACACCGAGGAGGGCAGCGAGGAACACGCGTCGGCGCTCTCGGGGATCTCGGGGATCGCCGTCAACATGGAGCGTGAAGCGAACATCGAGAGCCTGGTCGAGGCGAAGGGATTTTCGCCCTGCGTCGCGGTGGTGAACGGCGACCGCGCGAGCATCGTGGTCTCGCACGACGCCGAACTGAACAGCGCGGATAACGCCCGGATCTGCACCATCGTCTACGAGCAGACCGGGATCCTGCCGCAAAACGTGACCATCATTCGCAAATAAAGCGAAAATCGCCCGTAAACGATTGACAGACGGCTCTCCTTCTGCTATAATACGATATAATGTTTTCTCTTTGAAGGAGCGCACGGATATGCAGAAACTCAAAGCGGGCGTCGTCGGCGCGACCGGCATGGTCGGTCAGCGGTTCGTCACCCTGCTCGAAGATCATCCCTATTTTGAACTGACGGCTGTGGTCGCCAGCCCCCGTTCCGCGGGCAAGACCTATCGCGAGGCGGTGGGCGAACGCTGGAAAATGAAGACGCCGATGCCCGAGGACGTCGCGGATATGACCGTCCTCTCGTCGGACGATCTCGACGCGATCAAGCCGCTCGTCGACTTCGTTTTCTGCGCCGTCGATATGAAAAAAGACGAGATCAAGGCGCTCGAGGAACGCTACGCGCGCGCCGAGATCCCCGTGGTCTCGAACAACTCGGCGAACCGCTGGACGCCCGACGTCCCGATGGTGATCCCCGAGATCAACGACGCGCACCTTGCCGTGATCGAAGCGCAGAGAAAGCGCCTCGGCACCAAGCGCGGCTTCATCGCCGTCAAACCCAACTGCTCGATCCAGAGTTACGTTCCCGCCCTGACCCCGCTTCTTCCCTACGGGATCAAGCGCGTCGTCGCCACGACCTATCAGGCGATCAGCGGCGCGGGCAAGACCTTCCGCGAATGGCCCGAGATGATCGACAACGTGATCCCCTACATCGGCGGCGAGGAAGAGAAGAGCGAGCAGGAACCCCTGCGCGTCTGGGGTCGCGTCGAGGACGGCAAGATCGTCAAAGCCGACGCGCCGCTCATCACGACGCAGTGCATCCGCGTCCCGGTCTCCGACGGGCACACCGCCGCGGTCTTCGTCGATTTCGAGAAGAAGCCGACCAAAGAAGAGATCCTCGAGGCGTGGAAGAACTTCAAGGGCAAACCGCAGACCCTCGGTCTTCCGAGCGCGCCCGAACAGTTCATCACCTATTTTGAGGAAGACAACCGCCCGCAGGCGGCGCTTGACCGCGACCTCTACCGCGGCATGGGCGTCTCGGTCGGACGGCTGCGCGAAGACACGCTCTTCGACTACAAGTTCGTCGGTCTTTCGCACAACACGCTGCGCGGCGCCGCCGGCGGCGCGGTGCTGATCGCCGAACTGCTCTACCGCGAAGGGTATCTCACCGCGAAATGATCGCGGAAACCGAATAATAATCCGTCCCGCTTCGTTGGAAGCGGGACGGATCTTTCGTTTTGTTTTTCAGTCGCGGTGGGCGTACGCGCCGGTCATCATCGCCGTCAGGCGCACCGCCTCGTCGATCCCGCAGCCGGGGTAGACGTTTCGGTTGATAAACTGAGAGAGCGGCGTGGGCTTGGACGGAAGGCGCGGGACCTCGACGAACTTCCCGGTCTTGGAGTCGGTCATGGTCAACGCCGTATCGTCCCAGATCAGCGTGCCTTCGGTCCCGCTGATCTCGAGTGATTTCAAAAATCCCGCGGTGACGAACCCGGTCTCGTTCGTCGCGATGCACCCGTTCTTCCAGGTCATCACGGTCACGGCGTTGTCTTCGACCGGATGGAGAGGATCGGGCTGCACCTCGGGGTACGCGCAGGTGAAGGTCGAACGGAAGGTGTCGGGCATCCCGAGCAGCGCGGCGATCAGGTACATTCCGTGCGCGCCGAGGTCGATCATGGCGCCGCCGCCGCACTCGGTTTTCGAGTAGAACGCCGCGGGCAGCCACTTGCCGCTCGATCCGCTGTGACAGTTCTTGAAGCGGACCGACGTGACCCTGCCGAGTTTCCCTTCCCCGATCAGAGCCAGCGCCGTCTGCGTCCAGGAACGGTACAGGTAGGGGAACGAGATCACGAACGTGACCCCCGCCGCTTTCACGGCGTCGGCGATCGCTTTCGCCTCTTCGTCGGTCACGGCGAGCACCTTTTCGGTGAAGATATCCTTCCCCGCCCGGGCGAGGGTCGTCAGGACGTAGGGATGATCGGAGGTCGCGGTGCAGACGATCACGCCGTCGGCACTCGACGCGAGCAGATCCGCCTCGGTTGCAAAAGCAGGCAGGGACAGGGCGTCTGCGATCTTCTGTTTCCTCTCGGGATCGGAGTCGTACACGCCGACGATCTCCGCGCCCTCGTCAAGGGCGGCGGAAAGGTACTTCTCCGCGTGGACGTGCCACGCGCCCCAGAGGGCGAGTTTCCGCTTTCCCATATCAGTCGAAGACGACCGGTTTGCCGGTCTTCGACGAGACGTAGATGGCTTCCAGGATCTCGGAGACCACGAGCGCCTGTTCGGGCAGAACGACCGGGGCGGTATCCTCGACGATCGCCTTGATCCAGTTTCTCGCCTCGGTCTCCGCCGGGGACACCTTCGCCCCGTCGTAGAAGGCGACGCCGCCCGCGGAAACGTCCACCTCTTCCTTCACCTGCCGACCGAGTTCGACGCGGTTGATAACGAGGTTATTGTTCTTGATCTGCAGTCCCGCCCGGCTGCCGCAGAGGACGCAACTGCCCTCCTGCACCGGTTCGACGGTGTTGAGCGCCCAGGAGGTCTCAAGCATGATGGTCGCGCCGTTCTTCATGACGATCATGGCGCACGCCGCCTCTTCGAGCGGAGTGGTGCTGACGCCGTTGTCGCCCCAGATGTTGCCCGCCTCGGGATGCTCGAGTTTCTTGTGCGTCTTGCCGAGCACCATTTTGGGCTCGTAGTTGTTCATCAGGTAGAGCGTCAGGTCGAGCGAGTGGGTCGCGATGTCGATGATCGGACCGCCGCCCTGCTCCTCTTCGTTCAGGAAAACGCCCCAGTTCGGCGTTCCGCGGCGACGGATCGCGAGGCAGTTCGCGTAGTAGATCTCGCCGAGCGCCCCGGTCTCGATGTACTGTTTGGCGTACTGGCTCTGCGGTTTCTGCCGGTGCTGGTACCCGATGGTCAGTTTCTTTCCGGTCGCCTTCGCCGCCTCGTGACGTGCTTTCCGGCGTAGAGCGCGTCGATCGAAATGTCGGCGTGTTCGCGGTTCGGCGTCAGGACGTGGACCACCTCGACGTCGGGATTCTTCAGCAGTTCGCGGTAGTCGGTGTAGACCTTTGCGCCCGGCACGCCGTATTCGCGCGCCGCCTTCTCCGCCCGTTCGGGAATGACGTCGCAGAACGCGATCATACGCACGTTGTCGATCTTTTTGAGCGACGGCATGTGCTTGCCGTTGGCGATCCCGCCGCATCCGATAATGCCGATATTGACGATCCGATCCATGGTATCTGTCTCCTTGTCAAAATTATTTTCAAGAAAAGGATAGCATTTTTCAAACTTATATGCTATCATTATTTTGTCAGGATATATCAATTTTTTGTCATAGGTGAAAAATGGAACACTATTATACCGAAAAGGAGAACCGCGCCCTGAGGGGACCGGGGATCGAAGTTTTCTACCAAACCAACGGTCCGCACACCGTCTCCGCCCGCGCGCATATCCACTCCTCGACCGAACTGCTCTGGATCGAGCGGGGGAGTTACCGGATCTCGTCCGACGGGCGGGAATACGACGCGGCGGCGGGAGATCTGATCCTGCTCCGCCCCTTCACCATCCATCACACGATCACGGGCGACGAACCCGAAAACGCCTACCACGTGATCAAGATCCGCTCTTCCTTTTTGCAGGAATTCTCCACCGGAGAGGCGATCGGAGAGTCGTTTGCCGAACTGACCCTCTGCCGGGCGGATTCAAAGGTGCTCTGGACGGCGCGCGAGGTCGAAGAGGCGGGACTGCTCCCCGCGCTCACCGATTTGGCGGCGGAAGAAACGCCCCGCCCCTTCCGGGAAATGGGGCTGCGGATCGGGGCGGGACGGCTCCTGCTCCTGCTGCTGCGCGACCTGTCCGCGCGGCGTCCCGCGGACGAGGCGCCGGCGGCGGCGCCCGATTCGATCCTGAAGATCTACTCCGCCCTGCTGCTGGTCAACCGTCGGTACACCGAGGATTTGACCGAGGAACTCTGCGCCTCGGAGATCGGGTTCAGCCGCTGCTATTTCTCGCGCCTGTTCCGGCGCGTCGTCGGCGTCGGGTTCAAGCAGTATCTGACGAACACCCGGCTCCGTCGGGCGGAACGCGAACTGCTCACCACCGACCGCCCGGTCAGCGAGATCGCCTCTGCCGTCGGCTTCAACAGCGTCGCCTACTTCATCTCCTGCTTCCGGCAGAAAAACAAGGTCTCCCCGACCGTTTTCCGCCGCGCCGAGCACACCTGAGCGCCGCCCCCGCCGAAAGCCCGTCTCTCCCCGGCGATCCCGTCGCCGGGGCGTTTTTTTGCCGTTTTGCCCTGCTTTTTGTATACTTTTACGCAAATCGCGTCGCTTTTCAAAAATTCTTTGTACTTTTTTACGAAATCCTCTTCCCTTTTGTTTCGGATTATGGTATCATATAATTGAACCGGGAAACCGGTCGCTCCCCTTCCCGGTTCAAACGATCGAAAGGAAGGAACATGGCATGAAAATTGTTTGCAGCGGAAGACAAATGAGCGTACGCGACGATCTCAGAGAGTTGGCGCAAAAGAAACTGTCGGCACTGAACAAGTACTTTTCCGACGACGTGACGGCGAACGTGACCTTCAAGGTCCGTCGCGACACCGAGATCATCGAAGTTACGATCCAGATGGGGAATACGCTCTTCCGCTCGGAAGAGGGCGCGGACACGTTCCGCACCGCCCTCGATAAAGCCGTCGACACCCTCGAAAGACAGATCAGAAGGAACAAGACGCGCCTGCAGAAACGGATCCGCGAAGGGGCGTTCGCGGCGCCCGCCGCCTTCCCCGAGGGACCCGACTACGAAGAGGAACCCGAGTTCTCGATCCGCACCAAGACCTACCCCATCCGCCCGATGTCGGTCGAAGAGGCGATCTTGCAGATGAATCTGCTCGAACACCAGTTCTTCGTTTTCGTCGACGACGTCGATCAGGAAACGCGCGTGGTCTACCGCAGAAAAGACGGCGGATACGGACTGATCATCCCCGAATGACCCTGTTTTTCCCAATCCGTCGAGGTCGGAGAGCAACGGGAGAGATCCCCCTCTCCGACCTCTCTTTTTCCCGACCTCTTTTTTGCACCCAGGACACAAAATTGATATATCCTGACAAAAAAGTGATAGCAAATGAAATATAAAAAATGCTATCATTTTATTGAAGATAATGATTCAAATGGCACAATCGACACCGATCCGACCGCCCGAAACGGGCGCGGCGCAACCTCGGCGCCACGGAAGAAAAGGAGTAATCTATGAAAAAGATCGTCAGCCTTCTTTTGCTGCTCGTGATGATCGCGCTCGCCTTCGCGTCCTGCAAAGACGATACGCCGACGGATCCGACCGTTGCGTCCGAAACCGACCCGGTAACGGAAGATACGGCGGAAACCACCACCGTCGACAGATGGGAGGCCCTCGGACCGCAGGTCAAGAGATCCT
Organism: uncultured Ruminococcus sp.; assembly: GCA_902778985.1. Taxonomy (GTDB): domain Bacteria; phylum Bacillota; class Clostridia; order Oscillospirales; family CAG-272; genus UBA1740. The sequence goes on along the minus strand of CACYZS010000083.1, from coordinate 6,857 downwards.
TCTACGACTTCGAGCGTACCTTCAAGATGGAACTCAGCAATCACAGCGACGCCGAGAAGACCTCGAAGAACGACAAGTACGTGGTCGGTCCCGACGACGTGGATCCCGGCACGACGCCCGTGCTCGAACAACTCGTGTACGCCCGCAATACCAAGGCGATCGAGATGATGGGCATGAACATCGACTACGTCTACTGGGACTTCGACTGGAGCAAACAGGCGGAACAGATCAAGACCGTGGTGCAGGGCGGTGCGAAGGACGCGCCCGACCTCTTCGTCAACATGATCTCCGACATCAATGTGGCGACCCTCTCCGGCGTGTTCAAGGACGTCCGTTCGATCCCCGGTTCCTACTTTGATTTTACGACCAAGGGGTGGATGACCGATTATATGGACAGTTTGTCGCTGACCGGCGACCGCAGTTATATCCTTGTCGGCGACTACTTTCTTGACGTTCTGCGCGCGATGGGCGTGCTTCCCGTCAATATCACGATGATGGACGAGAACGCGACCAAACTCCAGTCGGCGATCCTTGAAGAAGGGGATACGCTCGGGGTGGGCGAGAAACTCTCGGCGCGTTTCTTCGACTACGTGGAAACGGGCAAATGGACCTGGTCGACCCTGCACAAACTGTGCGAAGCGATCTGGGTGGACACCGACAACGACGGGAAGGACTCGATCACCGACGTGCTCGGTATCGTCGCAGACAACTTCGGCGGTCTGACGTCCGAGATGTATATTTTCTCCGCGTCGGGCGACGATCTCTTCGACGTGAGACCGATCGAGGACGAGACCAGTCAGTACAACGGCAAGGACTGGATCTACTACTCGCAAGACTCGACCGCGCTCGGTAAGATCTTCGACGCCGTCGCGGCGGTCTACACCGGCAAGGGTTCGGTCGGGACGACCGGCAACTTCCAGGCGTCCACCCCCGAGAAACCCGGCGCCGCCTACCACCGCATCAAGTTCTCCGAGGGGACCATGCTCACCGCCGGTACCGTCGTGCTCGGCGCGCTGGAAGACAACGCGTTCCAGCAGATGACGGATATCTTCTCGGTGGTCCCGCTGCCCAAAGTCAGCGAGGACAAGCAATACAACACCGTCATTCACACCATCGGCGACGCCGGTGCGATCAACGTCAAAACGTCGCCCAAAAAGGCGCGGGCGATGTCGGCGTTCCTGCAGTACTGCTGCTAGCATTCCGGCGAGATCCGTCGGGAGTTCCTTGAAGTCGAAGACCACGACCTACGACCAGGGCACCGACCGGATGCTGACCCTGATCTACGACAGCGTCATCACCGGACGCGACAAGATGATCGAGGACTGCGTCGGCGGCAACAACCGCTTCAATATCATCATGCGGAGCGGCGATTGCGAAGTGACGTCCAGCGACCTCGCCAGCCAGTACGAGGCGTGCATCGCGTCCAAACAGGCGGCGCTCGACGACATCATCCGCACCTGGTATACGCTTCCCAGGACGCCCGACTGATCGAGAAAAACAAGCACTTAAACGGTAGGGGGGAACGCCCCCGGGACGGAGCCATATGCAACTGCTACACGGGGAAAAATGCCCCTGCGGAAAAATTCACGACGCCGGGTTCGACCGCATGACGGTCGGGCGCGGCGCCGTCCGCGTGATTGCCGACGAGGTGCGCCGACTCGGCGGGACGCGGGTATGCCTGCTCGCCGACGAAAACACGCTGAACGTGGGCGGGACCAAGGTCAAAAAACTGCTGGAAGGCGCCGGGATCCCGGTCGCCCTCGCGGTTCTGCCCGCGGGGGTCGAACCCGACGAGGCGGGGGTCGCCGCCGCACTCGAACAGTACGATCCCGCGTGCGACCTGATCGTCGGGGTGGGGTCGGGCGTCGTGAACGACCTCGGCAAATGCCTCGCCGACACGGCGGGCGTCCCCTATCTGATCGTGGCGACCGCGCCCTCGATGGACGGCTACGCGTCGAACACCGCGGCGATGGTCGTAAACGGACTGAAAGTCTCGCTCCCCCGCCGCTGCGCGTCCGTTCTGATCGGGGATACCGACCTGCTCGCGACGGCGCCCGACGAAATGCTGATCGCCGGGCTCGGGGATATGATCGCCAAATACGTCAGTATCGCCGAATGGCGGATCTCGCACCTCGTCACCGGCGAATACTACTGCGAACGGGTCGCCGCCGCCATAAGAGAGGCGCTCGCGACCTGCGTTCAAAACGCCAAAGGACTGCTCGTCCGCGATCCCGCGGCGATCGAAGCCGTGTTTGAGGGACTGGTGCTTTCGGGCGCGGCGATGAACTACGCCGGGCTTTCCCGCCCCGCGTCGGGCGTGGAACACTACTTCTCGCACGTCTGGGATATGCGGGGGCTTGCATTCAAAACCCCGGTCGCCCTGCACGGTACCCAATGCGCCGTCGGGACGCTCTGTGCCGCCTCGATCTACGACGCGCTGCTGAACGTCAAGCCCGACAAAGACCAAGCGATCCGGGCGGTCGCGAACTTCTCGCCCGACGCGTGGTTCGGGGAACTGCGCGCCTTCGTCGGTCCCGGCGCCGACGCGATGATCGAAGCCGAGGGGCGCGACAGAAAGTACGATCCCGAAAAGCACGCCGCCCGCCTGTCGATCCTGCTCGACAACTGGGACGCGATCCAAACCATCATTCGCGAGGAGATCCCGCGCCAAGCGGAGATCCGTTCCCTGCTCTCCTCGATCGGCGCGCCGACCACCCCCGAAAAGATCGGGCAAAAGCGCGCGGAACTGCCCCTGACCTTCGCCGCGACCCGCGACGTCCGCGACAAGTACGTCCTCTCACGCCTGGTCTGGGACCTCGGGCTGTCCGACCTCGCCAACGAGTGTCTGCTCCGGAACAACTAAGCCAAACAGGACTATAAAAACGCCGCGCGCCGACGCAAGGCGGTTTATGAATTGCCGCGTTGCGGCGTGAATTGCACTTCGTGCATGAATTGCGCTTCGCGCATGAAAAGACGACCGCCCGGAAAACCGGGCGGTCGTCATTGTTTTTAGTATTCGGCTGAACCGACCGTGCGAGGATAGGGGATGACGTCGCGGATGTTCGAGACGCCGGTCAGATACATAATGATCCGCTCAAATCCCAGACCGTAGCCTGCGTGGCGCGCACCGCCGAAGCGGCGCAGGTTCAGATACCACGAGTAGTCCTCTTCGCGCATCCCGAGTTCCTTGATCCGCTGCATCAGGAGATCGTAGCGCTCCTCACGCTGCGAGCCGCCGATGATCTCCCCGACGCCGGGGACCAGCAGATCCATCGCCGCGACGGTCTTTCCGTCGTCGTTCAGACGCATATAGAAGGACTTGATCTCCTTCGGATAATCGGTGACGAAGATGGGGGCGCCGAACACCTTTTCTGTCAGATACCGTTCGTGCTCGGTCTGCAGATCCATGCCCCACGAGACGGGATACTTGAAGGGTTCCCCGCTCTTCTGAAGGATCTCGATCGCCTCGGTGTACTTGACCTCGCGGCAATCGCTGTTGACCAGGGTGTTCAGCCGCTCGGTCAGCCCCTTGTCCACGAAGTTGTTGAAGAACTCGATCTCGGAAGGACAGGTTTTCAGCACGTGCGAGATGATGTGCCGGATCATATCCCAGGCGAGTTTCATACAGTCGGAGAGGTCGGCGAAGGCGATCTCGGGCTCGATCATCCAGAACTCCGCCGCGTGGCGCGCCGTGTTCGAGTTCTCGGCGCGGAAGGTCGGACCGAAGGTGTAGATGTTCCCGAACGCCATCGCGTAGGTCTCGCCCTCAAGTTGTCCCGAAACCGTCAGGTTCGCGCTCCTGCCGAAAAAGTCCTGCGAATAATCGACCTTGCCGTCCTCGGTCTTCGGCGGGTTCTCGAGGTCCAGGGTCGTGACGCGGAACATCTCGCCCGCGCCCTCGCAGTCGGAGGCGGTGATCAGGGGCGTATGCACGTAGACGAAGCCGCGGTCGTGGAAGAAACTGTGGATGGCGTACGCCGCCTCGCTCCGCACGCGGAAAACGGCGGAGAACAGGTTGGTGCGCGGGCGCAGATACGCGATCTCGCGCAGGTATTCGACGGTGTGCCGCTTCTTCTGGAGCGGGTAGTCGGGCGTCGAGGTCCCCTCGACTTCCACCTTTTCCGCCTTGATCTCGAAGGGCTGCTTCGCCCCGGGCGTCAGTTCGAGTTTCCCCGTGACGACCAACGCCGCCCCGACGTTCTGGGACGCGATCTCGTCGTAGTTGTCGATCTTCTCGCGCTCAAAGACGACCTGCACCGTCTTGAAGCAACTCCCGTCGTAGAGGTCGATGAAGCCGAACGCGCGGCTGTCGCGGATCGAGCGGGCCCAGCCCCCGACCGTGACGGTCGACCCGCCCAGCGCGGCGGAGTCGTCGTATAGCCGTTTGACGGCGGTCAATGATTCTTTCATACTTCCGTTCCTTTCGGACGATTTCCCGTATTTACAGGTTATTATAGCATACCCGCGCCGCGATTTCCACCCCTTCGCTCCCTTTTTTTCTTTTTTTCTTTCTCTTTTTCATCTTTTTTCCAAAAATCACTTGACACGTGACTTTTTACGTGCTATAATAGTCACGCAATAAGTTACTTCGGAAAGGAAAAAACCGCAAAATGAATGACACGCAAAGGAGGATCCCTTCGGGGATCGAACATCTGATCGCGGCGATCTGCGAAGATTACCCGAGACGGAAGCACGAGATCGAAGCGGGCGAGGGCGATCCCGTGACGCTCGCCGAGTATCGGCGGCTGAACGACCTGGTCGACGACGCGCTCGAGGAGAGTTGCGAACCCGAGATCCGGGAGGAGATGCGCCGCGACCTGGCGCTTCGGCGCGGGGCGCACTACACCCAGATCTGGCAGTTCGGCGAGGGAACCTACAAGAACCGGAAACGGACCTGCAAACTCGCGATCGCGAAACGTCTCCGGCTTCTCTGATCAGGTCGAGGGGATCACCCCGCGCACGAAGCCGAGCGGATCGGCGGACGAGAGGTCGGCGGCGATGATCCGCCCGCGGTAGACGATCAGGTTGGCGTAGACCGTCCCGACGTCCTCGGGGTAGTTGGTGACTTCATAGGTATAGCGCGTCACCTTCTTTTTCCGGTAACGCGAGAGGTCGAGCCCCTGACTTTTCTGGATCTCGTTATAGCCCTGCATCACCCGGTCAAAGTTTTCGGGCAGGGTGAAGGTCGCCTCTTCGACCACTTCCCGCTTGACGCTCCACCCCTGCTTTTCGAGAAAGTCGATGCGTCCCGCGTCGGTATCCGCCCCGGTATAGGAGACCGAGGTCCCCGACGCTGCGGCGACGAGGCGACCGTCCGAGAGGATCAGAGTGCCGAAAAGGAGAACGGCGCAGAGCACCGCCACCCCGACGAAGCGAAGGGTGGACGCGCGGACCGAACAGATGAACATGGAAAACACCCCCTGTCAAGATGGTACAATCTATGACAGGGGGCGCCGGATTATGCCCGATCCGGGTGGCGCGCCGTCAACCGGCAGGTATGTTCAGCGGTTGTTGCAGCAGCAGCAGCAGATAACGACGGCGGCAAGGATCCAGATCCAGGCGTTATCGTCGTCGAGGATACGGCAAAGACAGTTGGCCATTGTGTGCGTCCCTTCCTTTTCTTTTTGCAGGGGGTCCCTGCATTATCAGGATATGCGAAGGGACGGGGGCGGGTGACTTACGGACCGATACCCATCGACTCCATCAGCCGCTTGTTGAACTCCTCGGCGGTATTGTAGCCGAGTTTCTTCTGACGGGTGTTCATGGCGGCGATCTCGATGATGATGGCAAGGTTGCGCCCGGGGTGGACCGGGATCACGATGGACGGTACGCTGATGCCGAGGATATCGGTGAACTGATCCTCGAGTCCGAGCCGGTCGTACATCTTCCCCTGCTCCCAGGGTTCGAGGTTGATGATGAGGTCGATCTTTTCGGTCTCCTTGACCGCGCCCATACCGAAGAGGCGGCAGACGTCGACGATCCCGATGCCGCGCAATTCGATGTAGTGGCGGATGATCTCGGGTGAACTGCCGACCAGGGTTTTGGCGGAAACGCGGCGGATGTCGACCGCGTCGTCGGCGATCAGGCGGTGTCCGCGCTTGACCAGTTCGATCGCGGTCTCGCTCTTTCCGATGCCGCTGTCCCCGAGCAGCAGGATACCTTCGCCGTAGACCTCGACCAGAACGCCGTGACGCGTCAGGCGCGGGGCGAGTTCGGTCGAGAGCAGCGCGATCAGGGCAGCCATCAGGGGGGAGGTCAGATCGGTGCTCCGCAAAATCGGCACGCGGTACTTTTCGGCGAACTTACGCGCGTCCTCGCCGATCGAGAGCGACGAGGTGTAGATGACGCCGACGGGGCGCGACGCGTAGAACGCCTCGAGCCGCATGGCGCGCTCTTCGGGCGAGAGCGACGCGAGATACAGATGCTCCACCTTTCCGATGATCTGGAGCCGCGACGCCTCGTAGTGATCGTAGAACCCCGCGAACTGAAGCCCGGGACGGTTGATGCCCGCGTTGGAGATCAGAATGTTCTCCGGCAGGTCGGGCAGATAGACGGTTTCAAACGCGCGGTCGTTGATGATCTTCGAGAGCGGGACCGAGTAGACCGCTTCTTCCTTTTTTGCCATATCGCTTCCCTTTCTTTTCCGGGATTTGTTTCTTTTTCTATTGTAGCACAGACGGCGGGGGATTGCAAGCGGTTTTGTTTTTACTCCTCAATCGTGATTTTGACGTCGCCGGTATGGGTCGAAACCTTGAACGCGCCGCCTGCCGTGTCGTGCTCCGGCAGATTGATCTTTCCGGTGTGCGACGACGCGGTGTAGAGTTTGCCAGAGCGGAGCGTCCCCTCGACGTCGCCGG
>CACYZS010000082.1 GCA_902778985.1 uncultured Ruminococcus sp. | reverse complement strand
TACAACCGCTTCTATCACGATTGCCCGATCGTCACGGCGGAAGACGAGCGCGAGAAGAACAACCGCGTCGCCCTGACGGCGGCGGTCAATACCGTCCTCGGAAGAGCCCTGAAACTGATCTGCCTGAAAACGCCCGAGAAGATCTGATCTTAAACGGAGGAAAAAGAAATGTCCGGACACAGTAAATGGAACAATATCAAGCATAAGAAGGAGAAATCCGACGCCGCGAAGGGTAAGATCTTCACCAAGATCGGCAAAGAGATGGCGATCGCGATCCGCGCCGGCGGCGCTGACCCCAACACCAACAGCAAACTGCGCGAACTGATCGCGAAGGCGAAGGCGAACAACGTCCCCAACGACAATATCGACCGCGTCATCAAGAAGTTCTCGGGCGACAACAACATCGCCTTCGAGGAGATCATCTACGAGGGCTACGGTCCCGCGGGCGTCGCCGTCATCATCAAGACCGCGACCGACAACCGCAACCGTACCGCCGGGAACATCCGCTCCTACTTCTCGAAGTTCGGAGGCAACCTCGGACAGAACGGCTGCGTCTCCTACCTCTTCGAGGAGAAGGGCGTCATCGTCATCGTCGACGAGGACGGCGAGATCGACGAGGACAAACTGATGGAGTGCGCGCTTGAAGCGGGTGCCTCCGACCTGCAGTCGGGAGAGGGCGTGTTCGAGATCTTCACCGAACCCGACGACGTCGAGGCGGTGCGCGACGCGCTGACCGCCGCCGGATACACGCTCGATTCCGCCGAGCGGTCCATGGTGCCGAACAACACCGTGGAACTTGCAAACGACGACGATATCCGTCACATGGAACTTCTGCTCGAAAAACTCGACGAAGACGACGACGTCTCGGACGTTTACCACAACTGGCAAAACGAAGACTGAAAGAACGCTGCCCGCGCCTTGATCGGCGCGGGCGGTTTTTTTACAGCCGAGGGGGCTTTCCCCGAAACGCCCCCCACTTGCAATAAAACAAAAAGTATGTTATAGTAGATATATCCCGCAAGAACAGCGCGTTTTGATTTTCATTTTGAGAGGAGTTCAGGCATGAAAAAACGGTTGCTTTTGGTGTTCGTTCTGATCCTGATGGCGCTGCTGGCGTTTGCCGCGTGTTCGTCGGATATCGAGGAGGGCGAGATCGACGTGGATCCCGAGATCCTCGACAAATTGCCCTGCGCGGTCGAGGTGGAAGGGCTGGAGGGCGTTTCCGGGACCGCGAACGTGCAGTTCGTGGACGAGACCGCCAAAGAGGCGGCGCTGACCGCGGTGAAGGAGATCGTCTTCGTCGACGAGGGCGCGACCACCTACGCGGTCGATATTTCGATCACCAAGGACGGGGAAGAGATCACGGTCGGCAAACCCGTTACGGTTTCAATTGAACTCAAAGCCCCGGTCCTTCCGCTGGACCGGTATGCTGTGTACCATATCCACAACGGCACGGCGACCGAGATCACGCCGACGGTCGACGGCAACAAACTGACCTTCACCGTCACCGACTTTTCGGTGTTTATGGTCGTGCCGAAACACGTCCACACCGTCGCGGACGCGCTCGTGATCGATAGGCAGCCGACCTGTACCGCCGAGGGCGAGGGGCATACCGTTTGCACCGCGTGCGGCGCGACGGTGGAGAGCGGCAAAGTGGTCCCGAAGGCGCAGCACACCTTCGGCGAATGGCGCACCGAGAAACCCGCGTCCTGCCGTGAGGCGGGTTCCCGCGTTCACGTCTGCTCTGCCTGCAACAAGAGCGAAAGTGAACCGATCGAAAAACTCCAACACGACTACGAGGCGTGGAAGACCGACGCCCCCGCCACCTGCGGCAAAGCGGGCATGAAGTCCCGCACGTGCAAACTCTGCGGAGACCGGCAGACCGAAACGATCCCCGCGACGGGACAGCACACGCCGGACAGCGTCTGGCGCTACAACGCCGAGAGCGGCAAGGAGTATCAGGAGTGCACCGTCTGCCATACCGTGCTTTCGGTCAGAGAACCCGAGAAACCCCACGTCAGCAGTCCCTTCGTCGGCGTGACGCTCGGCTTCAAGGGCTATAACGGCGCGATCTACGACTACACCGTTTTCCCGACCAGCGGCGACCTCAACGCGTTTCTTTCCCGCGTTACCATCTCGTTCTTCGACGACGGGACGGTAAGCAAGGACGGGAAGGGGATCACCGGCGCGTCGTTTGAGATCTACGCCACCGACGAGGCGGGCGGGATCGACTGGGCGATCTTCGGCACCTATTCCGCCGTGGCGAACGGTCTGAATTGCGATATGACGGTCACGTCCTACTACGACGGCAAGACCGGCAAATACTATCACGGTTACCACGCCGAGAAGTTCCCGCGCTTCATTCTGGAAGTCAACGGCGGCATCTCGATCAACACCGACAAGGGGCTCTACGAGGTGGCGTCCTACGTCTCGGGTTACGATCCCGACGAGGATCGCCCGGTCGTCGCCGCCAAGGGCAGTTTCTTCTTCGAGAAGAGGAACAACGCTCCGGTCAGGATCGCCGATCTGCCCGCCGACACCAACGCCGACTACTACGAACGCTTCGTCGACGGCAAAGTGTACGGTTTTAACCGCGCCACGGGCACCGACGCCGTCGCGTTTGCCGAGGCGTACGCGGGTGCGACCGTCTCGTTCTTTGCCGAGAACGGGATCGAGTTCTGCACGGGCGGGCTGGTGATGGACGGCGTCGCCGTTGAGATGGAAACGGCGTTCTGCGGCTCCTACCGGATCGAGGAGACCGAGGGCGGGTACGAGATCACCTTCTACGTTTCGTACGAGTATATGGACGGCGAACTGATCCCCGGCGCGACCGACACGTTCACCGTCGTCTACGACGCCGCCGCGGATGAGTTCACGCTCGTCGACGGCGGGACCGATATCGTGTTCGCGTACAGCGACGGCGCGACGCCGACGCACTACGCGGTCCCCGCCGCGCCCGACAACTGGGACGCCGCCAAGATCGCGCAGGCGTTTGCCGCGGTCGGAGCCGTGCAGGACCTCTCCATGCCGAAGATCCCGAGCGTCAAGACCATGACCGTCGGCGCCGTCGTCGACGGGAAAGTGACCGTCACCTGCGTCATGGCAAGGGACGGCGGAGCCGACGCCGCGCTGACCTATAAGCGCGAGACCGTCTACCGCGCCTTCTACGATATCGGCTACGTGGGCAGCACCGACTACTATCTCACGGCGAACAGCGAATGTAAATTCGGGATCACGTACGCCGAGAGCAACGGCGTGGCGACGCTGACCATCGTCATCGAGCGCTTCGACCCGCCGTATCCGTCCGAGGCGATCGCCGCCTACCTGACCGAGCACAGCGTCACCGACGCGATCATCGAGTTCAAGAGCCGGTACGCCGAGTCCTACGCCTTCAACACCAACCGCCTGCTGATCACCCTGCGTCGCGACGCGAACGCCCAAACCGTCCAGACGGCGCTGATCGACGCGCTGACCAAAGGCGCCGGCTACACTGCCGAGACCGCGGTCGGCGGACGCACCTATTACGCGTCGGCAAACGAGCAGATCGTCTTCTTCTTCGGGCGTCCCGAGGACGGCTCCGCCGCGATCGTCGTGACCTTCCTTGACAGCAGCGTGCTTCCGGTCCGCGAATATCCCGCGACCGAGATCGCCGCATACCTTGCCGGGACCGACGACGTGCTGCCTCCGCTCTCGAACGCGGACGCGACCGAGTATAACTTCTACGAAACCACCGGCATCTACTCGGATCTTTGGGTGTATCTGCCCGCGGACGTCGACGCCGAAGCGGCGGCGGCAAGCCTGATCGCCACGCTCAAAGAGGCGGGTTACAAAGAGGGCATCTTCGCGATCTATCAGGAGGGCAGAGACTTCTACATCACCCACTTCGTCCTGCTCTCGCCTGATCGGGAAATCGGCGTCGAGATCTTCGGCTACAACGCCGGAGCCGGCACCGACTACGCCTACCTGTACGTGAACCTCTACAACATGGTCGCGGTGGAAAACGAGACCTACGCCGTTTCGGTGACGACCGACTACTCCGGTCGCTTCACGGTCGGCGAAGCCTTCAACTTCACCGGCAATCTCGTCGCTCACTTTGACGACGACCACGTCTTGACGCTCTCGCCCTACGACTTCACCTTCACCGAGGTCGACACGAGCACCGCGGGCGAGAAGAACGTTACCGCCACCTACCGCGGCAACGCCGACCTGTCGGTCGAATTCACCGTCACGGTCACGGAACCGGTCGTGATGACCGGGATCACCCTCTCGGGCTATAAGACCGAGTACTACGTGGGAGAACGCTTCGTCTATAACGGCACCATTTTGAGAACCTATTCCGACGGAAGCACGTCGCGTGTTGACAAGACGTTCTGCGATTTTTCCGAGGTGGATATGACCACGCCCGGAACCAAAACGATCACCGTTTCCTATCCCACGGCTAACGGAAACGTCTTCACCGCCACCATGACCATCACGGTCAGCGAGCGCGGATGATCCCAAACCAAAAGAGAAAGCCGACCGGTTTCGGTCGGCTTTCTTCTTTTTGTCCGGTCAGAACCGGACGTAGTTGTTGTAGGTCGTGGGCAGATCCTGCCGATAGAGGTGCGCGTCGTTTGAGAGTTCCAGCATCCGCGGGAACACCATGCCGCCCTCTTCGTAGAAATCAATGACCGAAAAGCCGGTAAACGACTGATCAAACCGGGTGGCGAACTGCGGATAGGGGATATCGAGCACCGACGAGAAGAACAGCATCCCGAACCCGTGGTGGGCAAACAGCGCGATCCGTTCCGACGTCGGTTTGCGCGGGATAAAGCACCGGTTCTTGCGGTCGTGTTCGTACCCGAGCCCCGCAAGCCACGTGTCAACCTCGCGATCCACCCGCAATACCCCCTCTTTGAATCGGTTGGGCGGGAAACCGGGGTAGTCGTACCATTTGTCGTCCAGCACCCGCACTTCGTGCGAGTTCATCATCCGGACGATCTCGGGGATATAGAAGCACCAACGCCGCTTGCCCCCTCCCGACGGTGAGTTCCCCGTGGGATCTCCCGCGGACGGAAGCATCATTTCCTCTTTCGCATAGTCTTCGTGGCACCAGTCGAGGGTGACGATCTCCCGCCGGGTGAGTTCGGCTGTCGGCTTCGCGGTCTGCTGCGCGCGGATCGAGGACGAGGAAAAGATCTTGTCCACCCCGAAGCGCGCCAGCCGGCGCGCGATCGCCTCTGCCTGGCGGCGTCCGTTCGGCGTCAGTTCGTCCGGATCGTAGGTGGGTTCTCCGTGACGGATATAGTAGAGAAGCATGGGGGTTCCTTCTTTCGGAATGATTATCAAAAAGCCCGCCCCGCTTGATCCGGGGCGGGTCGATTATCGGGGTCAGTTCGCGGGGGCTTCCTTCATGATCCGGATCACCGCTTGCAGATCGGATTCCGGAATTTCAAAATAGTCCTTTAAGAAGTTGTAGGTCTGTTCGGCGAGGTTCACACCCGATTTTGCTTTGATCTTGTTGACGTAGACGCCCTCGTTCTTTTCGCGCGTCCGCGTTCCGCCGATGGTTCCGAAGTTGGAGAACAGGTAGTCGCGCCACAGGTTCTTTTCGACGACGCCGCAAAGCCCGTTGATAAGCCAGACGATCAATCCGGTGCGGTCGGTC